>JAQGHH010000269.1 GCA_028288945.1 Phycisphaerales bacterium | reverse complement strand
AAGATGTTCGACCGCCCTGCATTGCAAAGCCAGCAATTGCAACGAGCCGACACCCCCACCAAAATTTACACCGCATGGGCCCGCGAGAATTTCTATCTCGCCTTCTCCCTCGGCGGCCTCGCGCCCGACTCCCACCGCACCCAGAATTTCGTCGACTACCAGCAACGCCGGGCGTGGGGCGAAGACCTGTGCGAAGTCCTCATCCAACCGATCTTCGCCAACAACAATGTGGGCCCCGTGGTGCACCTGGTTTGCAAGACCAACGGCGGAGTCTGGGTGGAGCGCAAGCTCGACCCGCGTCTCAACGCCAACCCGTGGAAGCCGGTCGAAGGCATCGGCGTGCGCTACGCCTCCACCGAGCGCGCCGGCGATTGGCGCGGCGAAGTGGCGATCCCCTGGTCGGTCATCGCCGGCCCCAGCAACGACACCCCCACGCTCCTGCGTTTCAATTTCGTGCAACACCGCGCCGCGACGGGCGAAAGTGCGAGTTGGGCCGGCCCCATCGACTTCGGCCGCGACGACTCTTTCATGGGCCTGATCTACCTCCGCACCCCCGGCCAACCCGGCGTCAACGACATCGTCCTGGGCGAAGGACCGACCAACGGCCGGCAGTGAATCTGCCGGGGCATGGGCAGCCGGCCCACGTCTGGCTCTAACCCGGCAAAGTCCCAAGCCGTCACAAAAGCCACGAGCGTATCGGGTGTCATCGCACTATTGCTCATCGTGCATCCCCGCCGCCGCGGCGTCGAGAATCCAGGTCAATTTCCCCTCCCGCGGCTCAACCAGTTGAATCGGCAAACGCTCCGGATCGCGCGGGCCTTCGAGTACTTCCGCCACGCGTTTCGCCTTGTCCGCGCCGCTGATCAGGATCATGACCGCGCGCGAGCGGTTGAGGAACGGCGCGCTCATCGTCACGCGCCACGTGTTGAGTTTTTCCACGTGATTGGCCACCGCCCGATGATGCGTCTCTTGAAGTGCCGCCGTGCCCGGGAACAGCGAAGCGGTGTGCCCGTCGTCGCCCATCCCGAGAAGCGCCATGTCCACCCCCCCGTCCCCGAACTTCTGTTTGAGAAGCTGCCCGTACTCGATCGCCGCGGCATTCGGATCGATCTCGCCGCGGATGCGGTGGATGTCCTCCTTGGGGATCGGCACCTTCGAGAGCAGCGCCTCGTGGGCCATCCGAAAGTTGCTCTGGTCCGAGTCCGGCGGAACGCTCCGCTCGTCGCCGAAATAGACTTCCACCTTCCCCCAATCGATCGCCGACCTATAAGGCTCGCTCGCGAGCAATCGGTACAGCCCCTCCGGCGTACGCCCGCCCGACAGGGCAATTGAAAATGAGCCCTTCTCAGCAATTGCCCGACGGGCCGCGTCGGTTATGCGATCAGCCGCTTCGCGCACCAGTTCGGCCATGTCCGGGACGACTTTGATTTCACGCTCCATAGGGGAGGTAGAGTGTGACCCCGGCCCGCATTTGGCAAGGGGCATTCGCCAAGTATGAGGCGTCGGCCCTGTGGTGGGCCGCAAGTCTTCTGCCTACGGGTCGTCAGGATGGTTGCGTCGCCGTCGTCGCGCGCTGCTTTTCAGCGGGCCGGGCTTCGCCGTCGGATTGGGCCTTTTTTTCGACCCTGGAGGTTCTTTGGCCTCCTGTCAGCCGCTTCATGACGTTTTCGAACTGCTCCTTGAGGCGGGTGAAGGTGGATGAGGTGTTTTCATTGCCTCTTAGCTGTTTTTCCAGATCGGAGACGGATCGGCTGAGCGCCTTGTACTCGTCGTCATCCCCGCCGTAGCCCAGTTCGACGGCGCGGTCGAGCTCCGTGCGCGCCAGCGACAGCATCCGTCTGGCCGCCTCGCGGTCCTGGTCTCGTAGAGACTCGGCGGTGTTCATCGCTACCCGGGCCAGCACCAGTGGCAGCGGGATGATCCGGTCGATCACCACCAAGCTGTCAATCGCCGCCTGAAGAACGCCCCTGGCCTCGTCGGCGTGATCCTGGTCCAGAAGGCGCGCGGCTTCCCGCAGGGCGGCGGGGTACGCGACGAGCGGGAGGTGGAAAGAGCGGACGCGGATCTCGCTGATGAGCATCCCCAGCAGCAGCCGGGCGAGCGGCAAATCACGGACGAACATCGCGGCATCCGCGCCTCCGATGATGTCGCGGATGGCGCCCAGGTCACTCGGCGCGGTATCGATGATCTCGGCATCCGCGGCGACCGGGAGGAGCGCCGTGTCGGCGTTGCGGGCCACAAGTACGTCGATCGTGCCGGCCGCCCGTTCGATCGCGGCCATTGCGTCGGCGGTCTTCCCCTCGGCAATGAACCTGAGCGCCCGCCGCGTCTCCTCGACGGCTAGGACGGCCTCCCTGTCGATCGTCCGCTGAACCTGTTGCTCGGCGTCCCGCCGATGCTGCTCGGCCTCGGAGCGGGCCTGCTGTTGAATCTGCGATTGCGAGGGCGGAGCCGATGCGGTTGCGCCAGCGGCCGGAGTTTCAGTCGCGCCCGGAGTTGGGGTGGTAGTCATGGCGGGGCCTTCCTTTCCGTTAGGTGAATTCGAGTTTGGAGGGAAAACATTGACATCACAGAGGGTCGCGCGCGCCTAACGCCGAGCAAATGTCGCGCCGTTGCGATTCATCAATCCGCCGAAATGCGAAAGGTCCGGCAGCGAGCGTGGAAACAACAAGCCTCATCTGCTGAGCACAGATCTGAGATGTCGACTAAAGCACGAACCGTGCGGCAAGCACATTCATCTCGCGCCCGCCACCGGCTTGAGCGCCTCGATCATGCCATGGAGATGCGCCGCCGCGTTTTCGATGTCGTGATACTTGTATTGCCCCGCCCGACTTTCGGCGGACAGCACCGCGCACCGGTGCACCTTCTTGAAATCGCCGTACGGGAATTTGTACCTCGCCTTGGTGTCCTCCGGCTCGTCCTCATCGATCCCCAGATGCCATCTGCCGTACTCGGCGAAGCCGTGGTCGCGAATGAACTTGTTTTCCTCCTCGGCCGAAGGCTGGTGCTCGCTCCACGCGTCGCGCTCGTCGAATACGAACTTCCCTTCGTTGACGAGCTCCTTGGCGTACTGAAACGCGCTTTTGTGTAACGTTGCTGGCATGAGGTTGCTCCTTTCTTGCGCTGGTGATAGGGAAAGTGTGCAAGAGACGTACCCCGACCGGCCGGGCTTGCGAGAGAGAGGCGTGTGACGCCCGTGGCGGCATGCTGTGGCGCCTCCGAGGTGGCATGGGCGACCCGCCCATGGGTCACGGTATTCCGTGACGTTCAATCGGTACTCCGATTGAAGAAAGCCCGAGCGAAGCGAACTGCCCGGCGTGAATGCGAAGAGTCGCTTCGCTCTTGCCCTCTTGGCATGAGTACATGAGTACATGAGTACATGCCAATGCGGCGGAATATCGCCGCCACGGGCGGGCCGCCCGTGCCACAAAATGGGCGATCCGGTCTTAAGCGAGGATCGGTCGGATCACGTTTCCCGACACGTCCGTCAGTCGGAACTTGCGGCCGTTGTGATCGTACGTCAGCTTCTCATGTTCGATGCCCATGAGGTGGAGGATGGTGGCGTGGAAGTCGGGGACGGAGACGGGGTCTTCGGTCGCGGCGTAGCCGATGTCGTCGGTTTGGCCGTGGGTGGCGCCGCCTTTGACTCCGCCGCCGGCCA
>JAQGHH010000228.1 GCA_028288945.1 Phycisphaerales bacterium | reverse complement strand
TACATCCGCGGCCAGGTCGAATAGTAGGTCGTGTTCAGGATTTCGCGCGACTTGGGGCCGAAAAAGACGTTGAGCGGCACGCCCGCATCTTGCTGCGGGGCCAACGTAAGGTTGGGAGTCTCGAAGGTAACGGCGACGTTGCGCTCGGTGTCCGCCTCCGGGTCCAGCGCCTTGGCCCGGGCGGAGAACCCTGGCGCCTGATCGACGTTCGGCAGCACGATCGCGGCGAAATACGTGCTGGCCTCGCCGGCCCACATGAAATGCTTGTCGCCGTCCTTGGTCAGGTCCTTCTCGTTGCTGTCGGGTTTGAACTCGGCGAATAAATGCTGCGTGACGGAGATCGACTTGCCCGATTCCGGGTATCCGACCACCACCGTCCGGTCCGTCCCCGCCTCCACTTCCGCGGGCGGCGGCGTGGGGCCGTTCATCACGAACCTGGCCGTCAACGGCTGGCCCGACAGGTTTTTCACGTGTTGTTCCACGACCACTTCGTAACCCAGGCTCGTGGTCGCGGTGGCTGCACGAGTCTGGACTTGGAACGTCTTGGTCACCCGCGCGACCGGCCCGCTCGCGTCTGCGATCGTTACTCCAAATGTGGCTATGCCCGGGTCTTTCCGGTCGTCGGTGCGTTCCCATGCGACGTTGAGAAGATCGATGGTTTGGTCGCCGCCGGGGCCGTGAAGAATGATCGACTGCGTCGCCAGCGGCTGCGTGCCCGGGTGGCCGGCGAGCGGGGTTTCAAAGGTGTAAGGCTTCTTCTCGGCCTTCTTTCGTGGGCCCGTGTCCGCCGCCTTGAAGTGGTTGAGCGTGACCTGCTCGATCCCCGCGCCCTGCGGCGTAATCGCCAGTTGCAGAACGTAGTTCGGATCGTCCGGAGCCGCTGAGCCCAGAAGCACCGGCCCGGTGCTCGGCATGGTCGCGGGCACCGCGTGCGGCGCGACCGTCAACGACGGCGCACTCGTCGGCCCGGTCGTGGGGTTGGTCGAAGGCGTCGTGCCGTCCGTCGACTGCACTGCCGCCGGGGTCTGCTCGGTCACCATCGGTGGGTGATACCACTTCATAAATGCCACCCACACGGCGAACACCGCCGCCACGATGGCTATGGAGGTAATCAGGCGCTTCGTATCCATTCGTATCCTTTAAGGGCTTATGGAAGGGTTCAGGGTTCGGGGGTCAGTGTTCGGGAAGAAGCAAAGTAGCCCGCCGATGCGGCCTTGCATTTTCCTGAACCCTGAACCCCGAACCCTGATCCTTCATCTTCCGTCTAAAAGTCGCGTCCCCAGGAAATTGTCCAGGTCGGGAATCGCTTCCACCTTTTTGACCGTCTTTTCCACGTCGTACGGCAGCCGGACGAACTCGACCGAAGTCTCCGTCACCACGACAAAGCTGCTGCGCGGGTCGCGGTCACGCGGCTGGCCGACGCTGCCGACGTTGATGATCGCCTTCTCGTCCGTCAGCTCGAACCGGTAGTCCAGCTCGTCGGGGCTGTAGAAGTCCGGGCCTTCGAGAAACACGCCCGGCACGTGCGTATGCCCGACGAAGCACAGCCGATCAAACCGCTCAAAAATGCTGACGAACTTGCCGGGGTTGGTGTAGATGTCGTCGGGGAAAATATATTCGTTTACCGGCCGCCGGGGCGAGGCGTGCACCGCGACAAACTCCGGCGTGCGCACCCGTACCGGCAGGTTCCCCAGGAACTTCCACCGGTTGGCCCGCCGGACGATGTCCGGGTCTTCTTCGAAACATTTGCGCGTCCAGTAGCACGCCTGCTCGGCCCCCGCGTTGAAGTTGTAGGGCTCGTAAAACACCGCGAAATCATGGTTGCCCATGATCGCGGCCCGCGAGCGGGCCATGACCAGGTCCATGCACTCGGTGGGGTTGGGGCCGTAGCCCACGATGTCCCCCAGGCAGACAATGTGCTGGATCTGACGCCGGTCGATCTCGCGCAATACCGCGGTGAAAGCTTCGAGGTTTCCGTGAATGTCACTGACGATCGCAAACATGCGGCTGTTAATTCCTGTTAGCCCGGTGATCCTACGGGGGAGGCGATAATGCGTCAATTCGGAGGAGCGTGCTGTGCTGCGTGAATCGTGGAGCGTAACAGGGGACATTCCTTCACGCCGGGGCCTCGCTGACGCTCGTCCCCGGCGTGAATGGATTTCTTCGCGCAGCACGCAGCACGGGCCACGCGGCACGGGCCACGCAGCACGTCATCACGCACCTTCCACCGTCTTCATCCGCAAAAGCGCCGTCCCGCCCGACCCTCCCCAATCTTGATTCGCACCGGCCCCACACGTAAAGTGCCCCCGCTTTCGGCGGTTCAATCCGATCTGACCAGCGAGCGTGCATGAGCGAAGCATCCACCGGAATTTGTCTCCTCGGCTGCGGAATTGTCGGCGGGGGGGTCGTCAAGATCCTCACCGACCAGGCGGAACTCCTCCGCCAGCGCATCGGCGTGCGCTTCGACATCCGCCACGTCGTCGTCCGCGATCCCAAAAAGCACGCCGCGACATATCCCGGCCTGCCGCTGACCACGGACGCGCACGCCGCGATTGATGATCCGAAGGTGCAGATCGTCGTCGAGCTGATGGGCGGGACGACCGCCGCGGGCGCGCTCGTCGAGCGCGCCCTGAAGCTCGGCAAGCCGGTCGTCACGGCCAACAAAAGCCTGCTCGCCTCCCGCGGCCCCGAGCTCTTCGCCCTCGCCCGCAAGCACAACACGGCCATCGCCTTCGAGGCCAGTTGCGGCGGGGGCATCCCCATCATCGACGCCCTCAGCCGCGGCCTCGTCGCCAACCGCATCGACGCCCTCGTCGGCATCGTCAACGGCACCTGCAACGTCATCCTCACCCGCATGACCCGCAACGGCTGGTCCTACGCGCAGGCCCTGCAGGAAGCCCAAAAGCTCGGCTTCGCCGAGGCCGACCCCACGCTCGACGTCTCCGGCCGCGACGCCGCGCAAAAGCTCGCCATCCTCGCGGGCCTGGCCTTCAACGCCCGCGTGAGCGAAGCCGACATCCACGTGGAAGGCATCGACAAACTCCACCCCGCCGACATCCAGTTCGCGACGGATCTGGGCTACGTCATCAAGCTCCTCGCGATCGGCGAGCGTGACGCCGAGGGCCGCCTGACGCTGCGCGTCCATCCCACGCTCGTCCACAAGACGGACGTGCTGGCCGAAGTGAGCGGCAGCTTCAACGCCATCAGCATCTACGGCCACGCCCTGGGCCACGCCCTCTTCTACGGCCGCGGCGCAGGCCAAATGCCCACCGCCAGCGCCGCCGTCGCGGACCTGGTGGGAGTCGCGACCGGCACCACGCAGCTCGCCTTCAAGCGGCTCAACATCTACCCCGACTCCGCCGCCCCCGCGAAGGTGCTCCCCTTCGAGCAGCTCCAATCGCGCTACTACCTCCGCCTGACCGCCCGCGATGTGCCGGGAGTCCTCGCCCAAATCACTCACGCCCTTGGCGAGCACGGCATCAGCCTGTCCGCCGTCCTCCAACGCGAGGCGGACGAATCCCAATACGTTCCCGTCGTCATCACCACGCATCTGGCAAGGCAAGGCGCAATGCGAGCCGCCCTCCAGGCGATCGACGCATTGCCGACGATCCAGGGGCCGTCCGTTTGTCTGCGGGTGATCGATCAGCCGAAAGAATTTGCCAACGGTTAGCCGCCCCTTCCGCGCCCCATTCCACCCCGAATCTGCACCCGGAGATGATGCATTTCGAATGTCGCACTTTGTCGCAACTTGCGCGAAATTGTGTCTGAAACTTGCGATTTCTATCCATCAAGTCCTTGCCACCAATGAACTTTGGCGCGAAATGGCAAATGTCACAACGCGACATTTTCGGTAACCTCAATTCTGACCTCATCTTGCCCCCGATTTCAGGGTCCTCTTGAATCACAACCCGTTCATTCCGCAATTAAATTTGTGTTCTGCGAACTTCACTGAGCGACCCAGTCGCCGTGGCAATCCGGTTGGCGCCATCGCTTCACGCCGGGGCAAGCCGCGGAGCGGCGCCGCCCCGGATCCTCGCAGCGCACAGAGATCCGGGGCGGCGCGGCGTCGGCGCAGTCGTATCAACCAGGTCACCTGGCGCCGCTTGGCCCCGGCGTGAAGAGTAGCACGCGTGTTTCGCCCGAAAGAAAAACGCAAATAGTAAAACAAGATTTCCCCACCCCCGATTTGCTATTTTTCGCGCCATGAATAAATCACCCCATTCAAGCGGCGATTCCAATCCCCCCACACCACTCAGCCACGCGGCGGTCTTGGCGGCGCGGGACCCACAGTGGGCACACGCTTACCGCGACGATGATTTCCTCCCTCCGATCGAGGTCGAGATCGAGGAGGAATTGCTCCCGGCGGAGGATGCTCCACCGGAGTTCAAGGAGCTGCGCCGGCAGCAGCAGCTCGCTTTGGAGCAACTGTTGGAGGGCAAATCGGTGG
>JAQGHH010000217.1 GCA_028288945.1 Phycisphaerales bacterium | reverse complement strand
CGACGGCCGGGCGCTCGTCGGCGGGCGGAAGCTGTACCTCACCGGGCCGCCGCCGATTCACAACTGAAAACGCGGGGATGTTCGGCAGGGCCGAACCTACACAATCCTTATCACAAAATCCTGCGGGACGATTCCCTTTGCGGCCAGTTGGGCGGTGGCGGCGGCTTGCGTGGCCAGCTTTTTCAGGGTGAAGGTTTTGCCGGTAGGCGCGGTCGCGGTGAGCGTGACGATGCTGTGGGCGGCGATGCCGAAGGGGATTGCGTTGTTGGAGAATTGCACCTTGCCGAGCGTGGCGCTGCGGATTTGGGCGGCGGCGATGGAGGAATTCACGTACGTGGCGGCTCCCTTGCCTTTGCCGATCTTGATGCTGGTGATGATGTCCTGCGCGTCGAAGTCGCCCGCGGCGGAGGGCAGCGCCTGGCCGATCGGCAGCGAGACGATGCCGGCGAAGATCGACGAGTTCACCATGCTCCCGGCGGTCAGCGAGCCGAGGTTGCCCGTCGAGTTGATCTGCGTGTTGCTCAATGCGCCGGCTTTGAAGCTCGTGAGGTCCCTGGCACCGGGGGCGGTGAGGGTGAGCATCGAGTTGGCGAGCGTGCCGCCGACGGTCAGGGTGCGGACCGCGCCCGCGGAGATCGACATTGTCGCGTCGTGGAGGATTTTGATGGTGACGATGGAAGGAGCGGAGATCAAGCCGGTGGAATTCCAGGTTCCGGCCTGGATGGATTTGATGGCGCCGGCGGAGGTGAGGCTGATGTTATTGGCGGCCGCGAGCTGGAGCGAAAGGTTCGCGCCGCCGACGCTGATCGCGCCGTTGCTGATCGAGCCGAGGAGGACTTTGCCCAGCGAGCCGATGGCCTCGAGGTCGCCGACGAGGTTGGTGTTCTTGCCGGTGATGGACTTGAGCGAGCCGTTGACGGTGATGCCACCGACGGTGACCGCGCCATTGCCGCCGGCGGCGGTAATGGTCAGGGCGCTGCCGGCGGTGGTGTTGGCGGTGGAGATGCTTGCTGCTGCGACGTTCGTGCCGGTGATGATCAGCGCGCCTTTCACCGTCGTTTCGCTGATCGTGTCGGCGGCGAAATGGACCGTCGCGGTGCCCGGGCCGGTCAGGCGGATCGTCGTGACCGTGCCGTCAACGTCCATGAAGCGGACGAACTTCGCGGCGCCTTTGCCGATCGTGGCGTCGAACGTCTGCTTCTGCGGGAGCGTGGCGGAAACGGAATTGCTGAAGGGGGACGACCCGCCGGTGTTGTCGGCGCGGACGGCGTATTGGTAAGTCGCGCCGGGCGCGACGGAGGAATCGGTGAACGCGGCGGCGGTGAGACCGGTGGCGATTTGCACGAAATTGTTGTCGCCCGGGCCCAGGCGCTCCACGTCGTATCTGTCGGCGTTGGGGGAGGCGGTCCACGTCAATACGACCTGGGTGCCCGAGGATCCATCCGCCACAAGATTCGCCGGCGTCGCGGGGGCGCTCAAAGGCACGACCTGGGAAACCGGCGCGCTGGCGGGGGATGAACCGGCGGCGCTTTCGGAAATCACGACGTACTGATAAGTGGCGTTGGGGATCACGTTCGAGTCGACGAAGGTCGTGCCGGTGATGCCGGTGGCGACCTGCGTGAACGCGGGGTCGCCGGGACCCAGACGCTTCACTGTGTAGCTCGTCGCGCCGACGGCGGCGGCCCAGCTCAAGGTGATCCGGCTGGGGGTCGCGCTGGTCTGAAGATTGGTGGGGGCGGGGGGGGCGGAGTTGGCTTGGCCCCCGGCCACGTTGAAGCCCTGGAACTGTGCCGTCACGGGCGACGTGGCGCTGTGGCTGCTCACGGCCATGCCCAGGTATAGCGTATTGGCGAGGGCGAGTTCCACGGAGCCGGTCTGGCTCCAATGCGTGCCATCCGCGCTGCTGAAGGTCGTGAACTGGTTGCCCTGGCGGACGAGCCGGACCCAGACATTGGGGTAGGCGACGGTTCCGACGGTATTGAAAATACCGATCTGATTTACGGTGCTGCGGTAGTTGAAGCGGTAGCCGTTGGAAGCGGTTGCGCCGGAGAAGACCATCCGGCTGCCGGCGTCGAGGCTCTCGCGCACCATCAATCCGGCCCGACTATTGGGCAGGACGTTTTGCGACAGGGAGCTGACCTGCACCACCGCGTCGAAGTTGCCGCTGACCTGCTCGGAGACGAAGCGCAATCCGTCGGCCTGGCTTCCGCCGATGTCGCCACCCGCGCCGGTGACGGTGAAGGCGGTTCCCGGCGTCACGACGGTTGTGCTGCCGGCAACCGCGGAGTTGATGTCCAGGCTCGTGAGCGTGCCGCTGATTGAGTTGAGCGGCTGCGCCTGGGCGTTGGCCATTTGCGATTCGCCCGAGGTGTCCACCGCCGAAATGCGGTAATAGTTGGGTTGCCCGCCGACGGCGGAACTATCGACGAAGCCGGCCTGGCCGATGGGGCTGCCGTTGAGCTTCGTGAAGGTGCCGTTCGGGGAGCTGGAGCGGTAGACGTTGTAGCCGGTGAGTGTGGCATCGGTGACGGGTTGCCACTGGATCGAAACCGCGCCCGCGACGCCGACGGCCTGAATGTCCTGGGGCGCGGGGGCTTGGGTGGCAGGCCGCATGTTGGTGATGATGTAGCCGTTGTCCTGGTAGTCGAAGTTCTCGAACGTGGTGAAGCCGTAGTCCATGTACATGAGCCACGTGTTGGGGACCAGGTTGCCGGCCCCGTCGCGCACGGGATAGAAGCGGATCTGATGCCCGGAGCGGTGATTGGCCTGGATGACGGAATTGCCGAGGTTCAGGGAATCGTCGCTGGACTCGAGATCGACGTTGAATCCGAACGCGGTGGCGGGGGAGAAGCTGGCGGTCATCACCTTGCCCGCGCCGGTGGTGGGGCTCGGGAGGACGGTCTGCCCCCAGCCCGCCGCGCGCGTGAACAGGGCCGTCTTTGTGGAACTCCCCTGGGCGAACCAGAACGTTTTGGGCGTGGTCGCCACGGGGGGCGTCACGGTGAGATCGTACTGGCTGTTGAACCCTGCGAACTGAAGCACGGTGACCGGGAGGCCGGAGTCGGCGCGCTGCCAGTATGGGGAAAGCACTTCTTCGCCGTGCGGGACGGTCTGCGTGCCGTTGTTGGGGTAAACGGGCTGCTCGGTGCTGTTGATGTTGGTGGCGTAGCCCAGCAGCAGATTGGTAAGCGTCTGCGTGCCCGGCTCGGTCTCATGCTCCGAGACTTTTTGCCAGTAGCCGGCGAGTTGCACGGTGCGGGTGGGGTTGGCCGGGTCGTTGGTGCTGATGGCGAGGGTGCCGTTCCACACGCCGCCCGCTTGCAGCGGGGGCGTGCCGTCCGTCGGGGCGGTGTCGTTGATCTGGCTGTAGGGGAGGCCGGGCGGAAACGTCTGCGCGACGAACTTGATGGTAAGCGTGAGACTGCCGCCCGGGGCGATGCTGGCGCCGGCGGCGGGGGGGCTGACCAATTGCCAGTTGGCGGAGTCGGAGAGCGTCAGGCCGTTGATGACCAGCGGCGCGTCGCCGCTGTTGTTGATGGTGAGCGTGCCGGTGTCGTGCACGCTATCAACGAAGCCCGCGGGGTCCTGCGTGTTGCGGCTTTGGATGCGGCTGAAGATCAAGCGGTCCGACGACGGCACCCCGGCCGGGTTCGTGAGTCCGAGCACCGGCGCCCCGGTCGCGCCCGGGGCGGCCGTCACGTTGCGAATGATGCCGACGAAGTTGGTGAAGCTGTTGAACTGCGTGCTGTTGTAGTCCTCGGCGGCGATGACGAAGGCGTTGGCGACGACGCTCCCGTCGGGGTTTTTCATCGGGAAGAAGCGGAACTTGCGCGGGTGGGCGGTGTCGAGGGTGTTGAACGAATCCTCGCTGTAATGGATGTCGGGCTGGCCGTTGGGCGTGGAGGTCCCGGGGAAAACGCCGTAGAGGCCGAAGGTATTAGCGCCGGGGTCGAAGGCGTTGGCCCCGAGCGCGGTCGGGTTGACGGTTTGCGCGTCGCCCTTGGCTACGGTGAAAAGCTCGGTGGTGGAATTCGGGTCGCCCGGGTTGTAGTAGCCGATGCGCAGCGACGGCTGCACCGCCGAGTTGAACGAAGCCAGCGGCGTAATGGTGACCGGCCCCGGCCCGGCCTTGATCAGGCGGGGCATGCGGATTTCTTCACTCGATGGGTCGGGGGTAATCGGGTACTGGCTGTTGGACGCGTTCACGTCATTGGGGCCTGCGCCGACAATGGTCGGGATGTCATTAGCGCGGAGGATATTGACCAGCGAAGGCTCGGCGGTGCCGAAGAAGCCGTTGGTGCCGAGCCCGTGAAGCTCGATGTTGGTGGTCGGCGTGGTCGGGTCATTCGTTTGGATTTGCAGCAGGGCGCGCTGGATGTTGTTGGCGGTGGTGGCGGTGTAATCGAGCTGCACTTGCGTGGAAGCGCCGGCGGCGAGCGAGGCGGGAAGGCTCCCGGCGTTGACGATGGCGAAGTTGGCCGATTCGTTGGCGGGGTCGGCGGGGTCCTGCACGATCGTGATGCTGCTCAGGGCCAGAGGCGCCGCGCCGGTGTTGGTGAGGGTGAGGGTGTCGATATGACTGGGAACGCCGCCGCCCGCGAAGCCCGGGACGCTGGCGTTGAAGACCAGCACCGAATTGCTCGGCGCGAGGGCCGAGAAGAGGAGACGGGTTTCCATGTGCTCGACGACCACGGCGGCGGCACGACCCAGACGCGCGGAGCGGCTCTTTCTGGACATAATTTTCCTCGAACCCAACGCCCCCTCGTTAGCAGTCCATCGGCATTAGACGATTTGCACCACGAAATCCTGGGGGCTGATGCCCTTGGCGGCCAGCATCGCGGTGATCTGGGCCGTGGCGGTCACCTTTTTGAGACTGATCGCCTTGCCCGTCACCGAGTCGACCGCGGCGAACGACGAGATGCGGTGCGCGCCCAGGCCAAAGCCCTGGCCGCCGTTCGCGAAATCAACGACCCCCAGTGAGACACTGCCGATCTGGAAGGCGGCAACGGACGATCCGACGTAGGTCGCCGCCCCTTTTGTCTTTCGTAAATTGAGCGACTTGATCGTCGCCGGTACGGCAAACTCCGAGCTCACCACGGGCAACGTCCGGCCGGCGACGAGCGCCATCCCGGCATAAACGTGCGAATTGAGCATGCTGCCCAGCGACAGGGAGCCGAGATTGCCCGCGGCGTTCAGCGTCGAATTGGCCAGCGCGCCGGTCGACATCGACGACACGTTCAATCCGCCGGCCGTCAGCGTGAGCGTGGAGTTGTTGAGCGTTCCGCCCACTTTCATGGTGCGGATCGACCCGGCATGGACGTCGAACGATGCGCCGCGCGTGATCACGAGCGACGCAATGGACGCCGCGGTGATCGTTCCGCCCGACCAGGTGCCGGCGGAGATTCCCTTGACGACTCCGGCGGCGGAGATGTTTTCACCGACGGCGGAGTTGACCTTCAGCGTGAAGTTGTTGCCGCCGCCGCTGATCGTGCCGCCGTTGGCGGAGCCGAGCGTCACCGTCCCGAGCGTGCCGGGGACCGAGAGGTTGCCGGTGAGGATGACGGTTTTCCCGGTGATGGATTTGAACGCGCCGTCGGTGGAGATGCCGGCGATCGTGACCGTGTTGCCGCCGCCCTTGGTCGCGATGGTGAGGGCGCTGGCGGCGGTGGTGCCGGTGGCGGTGATGTTATTGGCCACAACTCCCGTTCCGGTGACGACGAGGTTCTTCGCGGTGCCCGACTCGGCGATCGTCGTGCCCGAGAAGTGGACGGTCGTGATGCCGGGGCCGGTGAAGGTAAACGTGGTGACGGTGCCGTCGTTGGCGACGAAGCGGACGGTCTTCGCCGCCCCGTTGCCGAGGTTCACGTCCAGCGTGGGGAGCGTCGAGACTTGCACCGATACGGGGCTGGTAGGAAGCGACGGGCCGGCGGCGTTGGCCGCGTCGATGCGGTATTGGTACGTGACGCCCTGAGTGACGTTGGTGTCGGCGAAGCTGGTCGCGCCGACGCCCGAGGAGATTTGCACGAAGCTGCTGTCGCCGGGGCCCATGCGGAACACGTCGTAGCCGGCCGCGCCAGAGGACGCGTTCCAGGTGAGCGTGACCTGCGACAGGGAGGCGCTCGCTTGGAGGCCGGTTGGGGCGACGAGGGCGGCGTTGAACAAATTCGCCGCCACCGCAGCCGTGGTCTGGCCGAGCCCCGCGGCACTCACGCCGCGAACGCGGTATTGGTAGGTCAGGCCTTGCGTCACATTGCTGTCGGTGAACGAAGTGCCCGTAAGTCCGCTGGCGATCTGGACGAACCCGGAAGCGCCCGGGCCCTGCCGTTCGACGTTGTAGCTGGTCG
Source organism: Phycisphaerales bacterium (assembly GCA_028288945.1). GTDB lineage: Bacteria > Planctomycetota > Phycisphaerae > Tepidisphaerales > Tepidisphaeraceae > RYN-428. Next base: position 12,746 of record JAQGHH010000217.1, on the reverse strand, counting down.
CGCCGCCCGAGGCGCTCCACGAGAGCGACACGCTGTTATTGCCCGTGCCGAGGTGCGGCGTGGCCTGAAGGTTGGCCGGGGGGGCGGGGGTGGTGGGGCGAAGGAGCGTGATCTTTTGGGCGCCGAGCTCCGAGACGTAGATGTTCCCCGTGGCCGGGTCCTGGGTGAGGTTGACGGGCTCGTTGAACCCGCTGAAGCCCGGTACGTTTCGGTCCTCGGCGACGACGTTTCCGTTTTGGTCGAGGGTGAGGACGGCGATGTCATTGCCCGCGCTGTATTCGGTGATCAGCAGCTTGCCGTTGAGAATGCCGTTAAAGGCGTTGCCGCTGTATTGGATGATGCCGTTGGGGGAACGGTGGAGTCCGAGGACGAACGCCGCCCCGCGGTAGTTGGGGTCGGGGTTGGTGCCGGCGGGGTAGGCGGTGATGACTTCGCTGGGCGATCCGCCGGTGAGCGGGTTGCCGCCGTCGAGCACGTATTCGCCGCGGGCCGGATCGGGGTGGCCGTAGTAGCCCCCCTTGACGATCTTGTAGAGGAAGTCTTCCTCGACCTGCTGCACGTTGGTGAGCGCGGGGACGTTGGGGCCGGCGTAGGGGTGGCCGGTGTCGATGCGGGTGCCGTTGATCTGGCCCGTGCTCCCGGCGGTGAACGCGGGGGTGTTGCCGCCGGCGCTGGAGCCGTTGTTGGGCGCCCAAAGGTTGCCGTTGGCGTCAAAAAGAAGGTTAAACGTGTTGCGCACGCCGGTGGCGTAAAGGGTGAGCGGCGCGTTGGCGGCGAACGGGTTGTAGCTGCCGCCGACGTCGGGCGTTAATACGTTCAGCGGGCCGGAATTGAGGTTGATCTTGGTCGTGTCGAGCCGCAGGATCGCGGCGCTGAGCAGGTGGTCGGCGCGGTTGCCCCAGGTCGGGTCGGGCGCGCCCAGTGCGTTGTCGGCACCCTGGCAGAAGTAGAGCGCCCCGTCGGGGCCGAAGGTGGGCTGCTCGGTGGAATGGTCGGCGACGGAGCGGGGCAGGCCGGTGATGGCATCTTGTACGGTTGCAAGATTCGGTCCGCTCAGGACGGTGATCTTGCCGGTCAGGTCTGCGCCGTTGGTCGCGCCGGAGAGGGCGAAGAAGCTGTTGGAGGCCCACAGGACGACGTTGGACGCCGTCGAATTCGGGTCGAAGGCGAAGCCGGTCAGGAGGCGGTTGCCGCCGTTGGCGGTTTGCAGGGAAGTGATCGTCTGCGAAGCGCCCAGCGTGCCGTCCGCGTTGATCGTCCAGCGCAGAATTCGGCCGTCTTCGGTGCTGGCGTAGAGCAGGCCGTCGGGCCCAATCCGCACGCAGGTGAAGGCATTGCCTTGCGCGGTCGGGAGGGTGACCTGGGTGAATCCGAGGTTGGTGTCGGGCGTGCCGCCCTGGTTGCCGGTGGTGAAGGTGGAGCTGAACGGGACCATGCTTACGCCGGTCTTGTCCTTCACGCCCGAGGTGATGGTGAAGGTGTACGAAGTATTGGCGGCGAGAACTGAACTGGGCGTGAGAATAATGGCGTCGAACGCGCCGGTCGTATTAACGACGGCGGGCACCATCGAGGAATCGGCGTTGTTCGTGAGCGTGACGTTGGCGGTGGTGATCGTCGTCTTATCGAGCGGCGCGTTGGGCACCGACAGATTGGCGGTCACGGATGCGTTACGCAGGACGTTGACCTGGCCGTTGGCGGGATCGACGGTCGTCACGGAAGGCTGCGAAGAGGCGACGAGCGCCTGGCCTGTCGCGGCAAACGACTGGGCCGGGCCGGCCGATACGGACAGCAGCCGGCGATCTTCGAGTTGTTCCACGACTGCGCGAATCGATTCCTCCGAGCGCCGTGCGCCCATGTCACTTCGTCCGGACATTGGTACTGTTTCTCCTAGGGTGCCAAAATATTCCAAAAATCCGGGAGGGCGACCCGGCGGCGGGTCGATGTTGGGCATTCCCTCCGACTCCAAATAGACTTAGCGTAAGCTACCCGTATTCCGACGGAAGTGCGAGCCGCGCCGGGGAAGGGGTAGGGATGTCAGCCTGCACCAGCCACAAGCGAAGTGCGTTCCAAATCGGGCAAAAAAAGAAGAGCCCTTGAGTTATATTGGCATGCGGCGCTGCTGGGCGGGCAACTGCAACGGGTTATCATGCGTTGAAGTATAAGAGGCAGCCGTCAGTTACACTTCCAGCGGCGCGGCGGAATCAGTTCGCCGGCGCAAACCGGGCAAGAGAGGAAATTGACACGTGGACATTGTCGCAACGCTGAACGAGAGAGGTCTGTTGAGCGATGCCGCGGCCGAGCAGGTCCGCGAGCTGACGCGCTCGGGCCGCGCCCTGGACGATGCATTGCTGGAAGGCACGGTCGCAGAGAAGACCGATGGCCCGGCGGGGGAGCGCGTGCTGCGCTACTTCTCCGAACAGTTCCAGATGCCCTACGTGGACATGGAGGGCGTCACGCCTTCCAAGGAGCTGCTCGCCAAATTCCCCGTCCGCCTTCTGCTCCAACACCGGATATTGCCCGTCAAGGACGACGGTGACGCGATCCTCATCGCCACCAGCAAAGTCTTCGACACCTCCGCGCTGGATGAGCTTCGGATGGCCACGGGCCTGGAAGTGCGGGCGGTGCTCGCGCCGGCATCCGAGATCGACCGGGCGACCAAGCGGCTGCTGGGCGTGGGCGCCGACACGCTGCAGTCGATGAACGCCCTGGACGACGGCGTAAAGGTCATCGAAGAGGACGACGACAATCTCGATCTGGGCGACGCCGCCGCCGCCCAGGACGCGTCGATCATCAAGTTCGTCAACCAGATCTTGGGCGAGGCCCTGGAGTCGCGGGCCACGGACGTGCACATCGAGCCGTTCGAGAATCAGCTCCGCGTCCGGTATCGCGTGGACGGCGTGCTTCAGGAAGCGAACATCCCGACGAACGTGCGGAAATTTCACGCGGCGATCGTCTCGCGCATCAAAATATTGAGCCACCTCGACATCGCCGAAAAACGCCTGCCGCAGGACGGCCGCATCCGCCTGCGCGTCGGCGGCCGCGAGATCGACCTGCGCGTCTCGGTCATCCCGATGATCCACGGCGAAGCGGTGGTGCTGCGTATCCTGGATCGCGGTGACGCGGTGCTGGGCCTCGAGCACCTGGGGATGAGCGCCCGCGACCGCGGCGTGTGGGACCGCGTGCTCGACCTGCCGCACGGAATCATTCTCGTCACCGGCCCGACCGGCAGCGGCAAGACGACGTCGCTCTACGCCGCCCTCGGGAAGATTAACCAGACTGATTTGAAAATCGTCACGATCGAAGACCCGGTCGAATATCAGATGCGCGGGATCAACCAGATCCAAGTCTCCACCAAGACCGGCCTGACGTTCGGGTCCGGCCTCCGCGCGATCCTCCGTCATGACCCGGACGTGGTGCTCATCGGCGAAATCCGCGACCGCGAGACCGCCGAGATCGCGGTGCAGGCGTCGCTCACCGGCCACCTGGTCTTCAGCACCCTGCACACCAACGACGCCCCGGGTGCGACGACGCGTCTGATCGACATGGGCATCGAGCCGTACCTCGTGGCTTCTTCGCTGGAGATGGTGCTGGCGCAGCGCCTGGTGCGGCTGATTTGCCCGCACTGCAAGGAAGAGCTGCCGCGGGTGGAAATAGAAAAGCTCCGCACGGAGTTCGGCAACGACGTGCCGCCCGTCGTGTACAAAGGCCGCGGCTGCCGCCAGTGCCAGAACACCGGCTACCGCGGGCGACAGGGCCTTTTCGAGATGATGCCGGTGACGGAAGAGGTGCGCACGCTGATCCTCGAACGCGCGTCCTCGGGCACCGTGCGCAAGGTCGCCGTCCGCCAGGGCATGAACAGCCTCCGCGGCGACGGCTGGCGACTGATCAAAGAGGGCCGCACCACCGTCGAAGAAGTGATACGAATGACAAAGGATGAAACAAGGACGGTCGGCGCGGATGTGGATGGAATGGCTGTGAAGTGAAACGTGGAATGTGGGACGTGGAGCGTGGAACGTGAAAAGATCTGACTGACTCGGCTCTTCATCACGCTCCACGTTCCCTTTCCAGCCCTCAATTATCGGAACCTCATGTCCGTTTTCGCATACACCGCAGTTGGACGAGACGGCCGGCAGAGCACCGGGACGCTGTCGGCGGACAGCCGGTCGGCAGCCATCGCGCAGGTCGTCGGGCAGGGACTGCACCCGGTCAAGGTCGACGAGCAGAAGGCGGATGCCGCACGCAAGCAGGCGGCGCCCGCCGCGGCGGGTGGGCGCGTTTCGCAGAAGGCCGTCGCGAATTTCACACGCGAGCTGGCCAACCTTTTGGCCGGCGGCGTGCCGCTGTCGCGGTCGCTGAGTCTTCTCAAGCGTGAATCCTCCAACCCCGCCGCCAGGGCACTCTGGGTCGCGGTACACGATGACGTGGTGGGCGGAACTTCGCTGGCCGACTCGCTGGCCAAGTGGCCCGCGACGTTTTCCACCGTCTACATCGCGATGGTCCGCGCGGGCGAGGCGGGGGGGTTCCTCGACGTCGTGCTCTCGCAGATCGCCGAATTCCGGACGCGCGAGCAGGACCTCAAGGGGAAGGTGAAAGCCGCGCTGGTTTACCCGGTGATCCTGGGGATCGTGGCGACGGCGGTGCTGATCTTCCTGCTGACGTTTTTCATCCCGAAGTTTACGCCGCTCTTTTCCCAGTTCGGCGCAAACCTCCCGTTCCTTACGCAGGTGATCATCGCCGCCAGCAACTTCCTCAAGAGCTATGGAATTTATGCGGCGGTGGTGTTGGTCGTGGCGATCGTCGCCCTCAAACGGGGGATCGCGACGGACGCGGGACGCCGGCGCCTGGAGATGACGTTCCTGCAAGTGCCGGTGCTGGGGCAGGTGATGGCGAATTTCGCGCTGGTGCGCTTCGCCCGAATGCTCGGGACGCTGGTGGGGGCGGGCGTTCCACTGGTGGCGTCGCTGAAAGTCGCGCGGGAAGCGATCGGAAACCAGGTTTTGGCCGACACGGTGCTTCATGCGATCGAGCAGGTGCAGCGCGGCGAAGCCCTGTCCCGGGCGCTGGCGAGCAGCCCGAAACTTTTCCCGCCGTCGGTCGTGGAGACGATAGCGGTCGCCGAGGAAACCGGCCGTCTCGATAAAGAACTCGTGCGCGTCTCCGTCACTTACGAGGGCGACCTCGATCGGCAGCTCCGCCTGCTCGTCAGCGTCGCGGAGCCTATGTTGCTGCTGGTCATGGCGGGGCTGATCGGCACGGTGGTCATCGGCATGCTGTTGCCGATCTTCAACTTACAGGACGTCATCAAGTAATTGGGGGAATAAACCAAGGAGCTGGCGGTGCTAAAGAGCAACCGGAGTGCATACATGTTTAAACTAACGAAACCAAGGCGTCGGACGGGCTTTACACTCATCGAGCTGTTGCTGGTGCTGGTGATTCTGGCGGTCCTCGCGGCCGTCGTGCTCCCCAAGCTGGTCGGCCGCGGGGAAGATTCCAAGATCAAGGCCGCCAAAGCCGGCGTCTCCAACATCAGCACCGCGCTTCACACGTTCGAGGTGGACAACGGCCACTTCCCGACGACGGACGAGGGCCTCCAGGTGTTGATCACCAAGCCGGGCAACGCCACGGGGGACTGGCACGGGCCGTATCTCGACCGCATTCCACTCGACCCGTGGGATCACCCCTTCGTTTACCGCAAGCCCGGCTCGCACAACACCGACGCCAACAGCGGGTTTGATCTCTTCTCGATGGGTCCCGACGGCCAGGAGAGCGGTGACGACATTGGCAACTGGCAAAACTGAGATTCAGGTGAGCGCCTTGCCGGCACCCGCGCCCGCGCGGGCGTCCGCGGGCCGACGGGGGCGTGCCGCCACGCCCCGCCGCGTACGCGGTCGCGCGGGCTTTACGCTGCTTGAGCTAGTGCTGGTCGTGGTCATCATCGCGGTGGTCGTCGGCATCGCCTCCCCGCTGCTGAACAACTTCGGTCGCGGCCGGCTGTTGGGCGACACCGCCGACCATGTCGTCATGATGGCGCGGTGGGCCCACACGCAGGCGGTCACCCGCGGCCTCAATTACCGGCTGAACTTCGACCCGACAAAGCGGACGGTCTGGTTGTCGGTGCAGAACGGCCCGTCGTTCGAGACGTTGCTCCAGAGCCAGAACGGCACGCCGGGCCAGTCGCTTTCGGGCACCACGACGACGTACGCGGGGGTCGGGGAAGAAATAGGTTATACGTATAACGTGCAGGACCCGATCAATTTCACCACCTCCCTCGTACAGCAGACGGACGGCATGTACGTGCAGTTCCGGCCGAGCGGGCGGTCGGACCCGGCTTCGATATCATTCACGGATCAGGCCGGAAACGTGATCGAGATCGGCTGTCTGGCGACGACTGAACAGTTCCATGTCCTCAGCGAAGACGAGCGGCAGTTGGAGAAATCCATGCCGGCCCCGACGCCCGGATTGACCCGGTAAAATTCCATCGAGCGCCACGCAACCTATGAGCGCCTTCCGCACCCATTCCCTCCAACCCCCGCACGGCCCCGCCGCACGTCGCTCTAAGCGTCGCGCGCGCCGCGGCTTTACGCTGGTTGAAGTGCTGGCGGCGGGGTTGCTCGTGGGGATCACGCTGCCGGTCATCATGAAGGGGATCGCGATGTCCGATTCCCTGGCGAGCCTGACCCGCCACCGCACAGAGGCCGGGGCGTTGGCCGAGTCGAAGCTCAATGACCTGATCGCCGAGGGGACCTGGCAAACGGGCTCGCTCTCGGGCGACTTCGGCACCGATTATCCCGACTACCAGTGGACCGGCGAGCTGCAATCGTGGGGAACGGGCCAGGGAGTCGCCGGGACGAATAACGTCCAGCAGCTTGATATCCACGTACTTTGGAACACGTCCGCCGGGCAACAGCGCTCCGTCACCCTCTCAACGCTCGTCTACCAGAGCACCAACACAAGCTCCACGACCGGCAGTTCCGGAACCTCCACGGGAGGTTCGTAATGTTCGAGCCGTTAAGTCGCTTACATCTTGCTCCCTCTCCCTCGTACTCGGGGGAGAGGGTTGGGGTGAGGGGCGGAACGTCGAGTTGCGCCTTCATTGCCAATGGCGCAACTTCACGCCCGGCCCCTCACCCTGCCCTCTCCCCCGAGTACGAGGGAGAGGGAAAGATCGGGCCTTGGGTCCGACTGGCCCGCTCCGAGCGCAGCCGAAGAGGGCGATACGGTCCGGATCTGAGGGTCGCGGAGCAATTTGGGTCGGTAGGACCAATGCAGGCAGCAAAGAGGTCGCCGCGTCCGGGCTTTACTTTGTTGGAGCTGGTGATCGCCCTGACTCTATCCGCCGCGATGGCAGCGGTGATGGTCGTGAGCCTAGGCGTGGCCTTCAAAGCCCGCCGGGCGGCGGAGCGCGCGGTCGGTCCGGCGCGGACGAAGGAAGTCGTGATGCAATACCTCCGCGACGACTTCCTCTGCGCCCTCCCGCCCCGTGGCCAGTTCGCCGGCTCCTTCATCGGGACCAATTTACAAGACGGCCGGGGATTCGACGGCGACGACCTCACCTTCTATACCACCACGGCGTCCCCTTTTCACACCGAGGGCACCAACGGCGAGATCAAGCACGTCGAGCTCACCGTCTACCAGCCGACCGGCAGCGACGACTACGTGCTGGTGCGCCGGGTTTGGAACAACCTGCTCTCCCCCACTCAGGAAAACCCCGACGAAGAAGTCATCTGCCGCCACGTCACGGCGTTCAACCTCCGTTACTTTGACGGCACCGCGTGGCAGGACTCCTGGGACTCGACCCAGCAAAGCAACGCCCTCCCGCTGGCCGTGGAAGTGACGCTGGGGATCGACACGCTCGACCTCAATCCCGACGGCAGCCCGCGTTACTCGCAAACCGTGCGCGTTTTCCCCTTCCCCTGTACCGGCAAATCAAACGACACGACTTCGACCTCCACGAGCGGTTCCTCACCCGCGGGAGGTGGGTCATGAACCGTCGCCGTCATCGGGGGATCATTTTCGTCACGGCGATGTGGGTCGCGATCGTCCTCGGGGCCCTCGCGCTTCTCTTCGCGCGCTCGATGCAAGTGGAATCGATCGCCTCCTCCAACCGCATCGCCGCGCAGCAGGCCTCGGCGGTTGAGATGGGCGTCGAGCAATACGTGCTATCCGCCGTGGACGCCTCCAAGGGCGACGCCGTTTCCGTGCTCGCGACGCCCGCCGAGCAGATTCAACTCGGCAACGGCTACTTCTGGATCCTGCAACCCCTCTCCACGGACGACAACACTTACGCATTCGGCATTACCGATGAATCCTCGAAGCTGAATCTGGGCGTGGCGGCGAACGCCGAGCTGGTCAAGCTCCCCGGCATGTCGCAGGAGGTCGCCGACGGCATCGTCGATTGGCGCGATTCCGACTCGACCTTGACTGGTCAGGGCGCAGAGAGCGATTACTATCAGGCCCTCGCGCGCCCCTACACCGCCAAGAACTCCCCCTTCGAGAGCATCGAGGAGCTGTATCTGGTTAAGGGCGTCACCGACGAAATGATGTGGGGTCAGGACCTCAATCACAACGGCGTGGTGGACCCCGACGAAGTAGGTGCGGCCGGAATGTCGGGTGCATTCAATGGCGGGGTGGATGCATCCCGCGGGATCGTGCCGTTTATCACCGTCTGGGGCAAGGAACCCAACACAGACGCCAAGGGCGAGCCCCGCCTCAACCTCAATCCTCCGCCGCCCCCCCCGGGCACGCCCCCGACCAATAACACCGCGGCCCTCACCGCCGCCCTCGTGAAAGCGGGATTTAAGCAAGACCGCGCCACTCAAGTGGCGGATTTGGCCCGCCAGCGCGGACCATACAGCAGCGTGTTCGATTTTGCCGCCAAAGTCGCCCTCACCCCTGAAGAATTTCAGCAGGCGGAGGACTTGTTGACTACTTCGGCGGCCAAGACGCTGCCGGGCCTCGTGAACGTGCACACGGCCCCGTCGCAGGTGCTGATGTGCCTGCCGGGCCTGGAGCAGGCCGACGCCGACGCGATCGTCGCGGCGCGCGCCGGCACGACGACCGTCGGCGGTTCAAGCAGCTCGAGCACGTCAACGAACAATACGGGCATCGGCTGGATGCTCAAGGCGCTGACCCCGACAAAGGTCGGGGCCATAGGTGCCCGGATCACCGGACGGTCGTACTTTTATTCGGCGGACATCGTCTCAGTCAGCGGGGACGGGCGGGCGTTCAAGCGGGTGCGGATCGTGGTCGACGCGCGCAGCAGCCCGCCGATCATGGTCTTCCGCAAGGACTTGACGTCATTGGGTTGGCCGCTCCTTCCCGAGATTCGCAACAACCTGCGCAACGGCCAGCCGCTGCCGCCGGCGGGCGGGTACGGGACAGGCGCGACGAACGGCGTTCCGTAGTAGAGTATGCTTTCACATAACGGCGGCGGCGGGTAACGGGGCTCCAGTAAGACGGGAAACGAAGCGAACATGAAGTTTCGGCCAAACAAATTCCTGGGATTGGCGATCGGGGAGCGCTCAATGCTGGCGGCGGAAGTTTCGCTCGCCCAGGGCGCCAGCCAGATCACCCACGCCGGAGAGTTCACCTACCCCGAGGGCGCGGGATTGCAGCAGCCGCAAGCCCTCGGCGCGGCACTGGCCGAATTCCTAAAGCGCGAAGGCTTCACGGCCCACGGCGCGGTTTTCGGTATCCCGGCAAAATGGGTCTTGAGCAAGTTCAAGGAGGTTCCGCCCGTCGCCCCCGAGACGGCCGCCGAGATGCTGCGGCTTCAGGTCGAGGCCGACTTTTCCCCGGAGCTGAAGGACCTCGTTTACGACTTTGCCGGCGAATCGAGCCCCAGCCAGGCGCGGTCCGTGCTCCTGGTGGCGACGCCCCAGCGTCACGTGGACCAGGCCCGCGCGATCGCCGAGGCGGCGAAGCTCAACCTGACCGCGATCATCCCCACGGCCGCCGCCCTCGCGTCGGCGACGACGCCCGCCGCGAAAGACGCGCTCGTCCTCGCGTTCACCGGTTCCGCGGTCGAGTTCATCGCACGTCATGACGGCGGCACCGCCGCCCTTCGGCACCTCGGCGCGTCGTCCTCCCCGAGCGCCGTGCTCGCGGGCGAAACCCGCCGGGCCGTCATGCAACTGCCGCGCAACGGAACCGCCGGCTCCAACGGCTCATCCGTCAACGGCAACTCCCGCGGCGAAGTCGTCCTCTGGGACGACGTGGGCGTCGACCCCTCCGTCCACGTGGTTTTGGGCGAGGCGCTGGGCGTTACCGTAAAACGCGGCGAGCTCCGCACCCTGGGCGCGGGAGAGGCCCCCGTCGGCCGGCGCGGCTACGCCTCGGCCGTGGCGCTGGCGATGGCGGGCCTGGCGGAGGAAGCGCCGCCCGTCGATTTCCTCCATTCGCGCCTCGCGCCGCCCAAGAAGCCGAAGGTGCGGCGCGAAGTGGTGCTCGGGATCGTGACGGCGGTGGTGATCGTTCTCGGGGTCGTCGCGGCCTACTTTGATTTGCAGGGCAAGGAGAAAAAGCTCGCCGCCGGCCAGGCGGATCTAAAGAGTCAGGAGCCGCGCATCAAGGCCGCGCGGGCGGAAGTCGATACGATCTCCTATGCCCAGAACTGGCACGCGGGCAAGCCGCAGTCGCTTGAATGCTTCCGCGACATCGTGAAGGCCCTGAGCACCCCCGACGACGGCCACACCTACATCACGAACTTCACGCTCCACGAGACCGTCAAGCCGCCGCCCTCGGGCTCGAAGACGCTGCCCAAGGCCGACTGGTCGGGCGTGTTTTCGGGAAAATCCACCGAAAACCAAAACGTGCTGTCGCTCCTCGACCGCATCAAATCCAACAAGCGTTTCACCGACGTGAAGCTTTTGTTCAACACCAACGTCAACCGCACCGGCAACGAAGTGTCGTTCTCGATCACCTTCAAATACGTTCCGGGAGAGTAGCCGTGGTCTTTTCCAAGCGGGAACAACAACTGGGGATCATAGTCGGCGTGGCCGTCGCGCTGGCGGCGGGCTACTACTTCGTGGTCAAGCCGTATACGGACCGGCTCGCGACGGTGTCCGGCCAGCAGAAGGACACCGAGGAGAAGCTCAAGGCCGCGCGGACGCTGTTCGAGCAGCGCATCGAGCTGCGGACCCAGTTCAAGAAGATGGTGGCGGGTGGCCTGAAATCCGACCGCTCCGAGGCCGACAGCCAGGTGCAGCACGCCCTTCGCGACTGGTCTCAGGAATGCGGGCTTCGCACGCTCTCGGTCAAGCCCGAACGCGAAACGACCGAACGCAATTTCCTCGCCCTCAGCTTCCACCTGACCGGCTCGGGCTCGCAGGCCTCGATCGCCAAGCTGATTTGGGCGATCGAGACCGCGCCGATGCCGATGCGGGTGGACGAAGTGCAACTGAGTCCGCAGAAGGAAGGGATGGACGACCTGCAATTGCAGCTCACCGTCTCCACCCTCTGCCTGAACCCGGAAGCCGACAGGACCGTGCAAATCGACGCGCCCAAGCCCGCCGGCTCCGGTGACGCCAAAGGAGACCGGTTATGAAACCCCTGCCCACTAAATTGATCGCGAAATGCGCCGTGGCCGCGCTCGGCCTGGGCGGCATCGTCGCGATCGTGAAGGCGGTTGAAACGCCGCAGCAGGCCGCCCCCACGACGCGTCCCGCCGGCCCCGCGACGCGCCCCGTGTGGACCGCCTCGCGTGCCGCCGCCCCCGCCACGCAGCCCGCGCCGGCCGCGGCCACGGTCATCCCGGCCCCCAAGCCCCTGTCCGATCCGTATAAGATCGTCGTCATCCGCCCGATCTTCTCCCGCGAGCGGCCCCGGCCGGCTTGGATCACGAACTCGAACGGCGGCGGTTCGTCCCGCGGCGGGCCGGATACGCGGCCCGGCACCGGAGGCTTCGCCTCCTCCAGCTCCGAGGCCAGTGTCGCCCTCAAGGGCGTCAGCCTCGAAGACGGCGTCTACACCGCATTTATCGAAGACAGCGTCACCCGCGAAACCCGCGGCCTCCACGCCGGCGAGGCCGTCGCCCGCGGGATGATCACGGCAATGAGCCTCGACGGCATCGACTACGCCACGGGCGGAAGGGTCTTGCGGATCAGCATCGGCCAGACACTCGACGGCGCGACCCCGCCCGCGCCGGCGTATCCGTCCGCCGTCGCGTCCTCGTCGAAGCCCGCATGGCCCGCCGCCACCTCGGGCGACACGGGCGACCACGGCCCGCGCGACTTCCGCTCGCGCGACGGCGGCCCGACCGATTCGCCCCGCGATTTCCGCTCGCGTGACGCCAAGCCCGCGGACGCGCCTCGGGATTCCGGATCTGCCAACGATCAGCGCGGCCCATCGGCCGACCGGGCCGGCGGACAGTCTGATCAAAAGTCGGCCGCGACCGAAAAAAAATCCCCCGCGCCGCAAGACCAACAAGACAGCGGCATCGACCCCGGCGGGTTCGGCCCGCCGTGAAATTCGACAGACCACTTTCCGTGGCACGGGCGCCCCGCCCGTGGAAAGCGGCTATAGCCGCCCGGTTCATGGGCGGAGCGCCCATGCCACACAACAACTTACCCGGGCATTGTCGGGAAACAGAATAGATCGCGACCCGCCCGCAGGCGGCGGGTCGCTAGTGTGAAAGAGTGAGGATCGGTCCATGAAATCAAGTCTTGAAAAGCGCGCCCGCGTCATAGCCCCCGCATTGGTCCTGGCCGCCGCGGGCGCCCTCCTTCAAGCCCAGTTGCCGCCTGCCG
>JAQGHH010000214.1 GCA_028288945.1 Phycisphaerales bacterium | reverse complement strand
ATATTGTCGCCAGCAAGGACGTCCGCGGCACCATCACCGCCAACCTGTACGACGTCACGGTCCGCGAGGCGCTCGACGCGATCCTCCACGCCAACGGCTACGACTACCGCGAGAAGGGCAACTTCATTTTCGTCTACACCGCCAAGGAACTGGCGGACATGGAAAAGCAGGCGCGCCAGAAGAAGACGGAAGTCTTCCGCCTGTTCTACACGCCCGCGGCGAACGCGGTCGTCATCATCAAGCCGGTCCTCAGCAGCGACGGGCAGGTTTCGTTCACCACCCCGGCCGTCGCGGGCATCGAGTCCGGCAGCAAAGACGTCGGCGGCAACTCGCACGCCACGGAAGACATCATCGTCGTCACCGATTACCCCGAAAACCTCGACGCCGTGCGGAAGGTCTTGAAGGAAGTCGACCGCCGGCCGCAGCAGATCCTTGTCGAAGCGACCATCCTTCGCGCCTCGCTCCATGAAGACAACGCCCTGGGCGTGGACTTCACTGCTTTGGGCGGCGTGGACTTCGGCACGCTGGCCAACGCCGCCGGCGGAACCACGGGCGGCACGACCGGTGGGACCACCGGCGGGGGCAGCACCGTCACCGGCACCGGCACGCAGCAGGCCCTGACCGGCGGCATCGTCGACAATCCCGCCGCCGCCTCCATCAACCACAAGGGGTACATCGCCGGCTCCGTGGGCGGCAGCGGCCTGAAGCTCGGCGTGGTGAAAGACAGCGTCGGCCTGTTTATTTCCGCGCTCGAAGGCGTCACCGACACCGTCGTCCTCGCCAACCCCAAAGTGCTCGTCCTCAACAAGCAAAAAGGCGAGGTGCAAGTCGGCACCGAGCAGGGCTATAAAACCGCCATTACCAACGAGACTTCGACCACCCAGGACGTGAAGTTCCTGCAGACCGGTACGTTGCTAGCCTTCCGGCCGTATGTCGGCGACAACGGGTTCATTCGCATGGAGATCCACCCGGAAGACTCCAGCGGTTCCGTGAACGACCAGGGATTGCCCAACAAATCCGTCACGCAGGTCACCACCAACGTGATGGTGAAGGACGGGCACACGATCGTGATCGGCGGCTTGTTCCGCGACTCCACCACCCGGACCCGCGGCCAGGTCCCGGGCCTCGGCAGCCTGCCGGGCGTCGGGGCGGCCTTCCGCAAACAGACGGACAGCACCGACCGTGAAGAAGTCATCATCCTCCTCACACCGCATATCGTGAAGGACGAACTGGCCTACACCAACGCCAGCGAGAAGGAATTGAAGGAAGCCGAGCGCATCCGCGTGGGCATGCGGCGGGGCCTGATGCCCTGGGGCCGCGAGCGCCTCGCCGAATCGTGGTACGAGAACGCGGTCAAGGAAATGAACAAACCCAAGCCTGACCGCAGCAAGGCCTTGTTCCACCTGAACTGCGCGATCAATCTGCACCCGGAATTCGCCGAGGCGATCGACATGCGCAGCCAGGTCACCAACCGCGAGATGCGCGCCGCCGACAACAGCAACATCCGCTACTTCCTTCGCCGCCAGGTGTTGGCCGAGCAGGCCCACCCGGGCACGACGGAAGTAAGCCCCCCGGCCTCGGTCCCGATCGACCCGCCGGCCTCGTCGCAGCCCGCGGCGCAGACGGCCAAGCCCGCCGAAAAGGTCGAAGCCTTCGCGCCCAAGTTCAGCGAGCCGGCGACCCAGCCGGCGCAACCGGCCAAGCCGGCCGTCGCCGCGGCGCCGGTGACCCAACCGGCCACTTCGCCGGCAACGGTGGTTACGCCCGTCGCGGACACTGACACCACGCCCGCGGTTCCCGAAGCCAAGGGTGATGAATAACGGCCGCGGGCCGTGCCGTAAGTATTTGCTGAAGGCTGAGTGGGCGGTCATCCGTCCGCTCAGCCTTCGGCTACAGGGTTTTGAAGTCCGTCGTGTGGCATCTTCCCAGGTGATTTTGCGGAGTTTGTAACATGCTCAGAAAGACCAGTGTCACGTTCGTTTGCTCCATGCTCGCGCTGACCGTCGCGAGCTGCGGTCCTTCCAAGAACGAGCCGACGCAACGGGAGCTGGCCACCCGCGAGTGGAACTCGGCCCGCGCCAACGTGCTCGGCAGCCTGGCCACCGATCAATACAAATCCGGCAATCTCGACAAAGCCCGCGAAACACTCCGCGAAGCCCTCAAGCTGATGCCCGAGAGCGCGCCGCTGCACATCCTGTCGGCAAAGGTCGCCATCGAAAGCGGCCAGGTCGAACTGGCCGAGCAGGAACTGAAGCTCGCCCGCGAACGCGCCCCCAATGACGCCGAGGCGTACTACCTCAGCGGCGTCGTCTACCAGCGCTGGCAGAAGCCGCAGACGGCTTATGAATTTTACAAGCAGGCCAGCGCGCGATCTCCCGCCGAACTTCCCTACCTGCTCGCCCAGGCGGAAATGCTCATGGCGATGGACCGCATGCCCGAGGCGATGGAACTTCTCCAGGCGAAGGTCACGTACTTCGAACACAGTGGTGCGATCCGCGACGCAGTCGGGCAGATGATGATGCAGGCCGGCCGCCCCAAGGACGCGTCGGCCATGTTCCGTGAGGCCAGCATCCTTTCGGAGAATGATCTGGCCGTCCGCGAGCGCCTTGCGCTGGCCCTGTACGCGAGCAAGGAATACCACGAATCGGCCGAGGTGCTTACCCGCCTGGTTCTTGAGCCGACGTACGCGAAGCGTGCCGATCTGTTCGCCATCCTCGGCGACTGCCAGCTTCAGGAAGGCCACACCCGCGAGGCGCGCGTGACGTTCGAAACCGCCACGCAGCTCGACCCCTATTCCGTGAACGCCTGGCAGAGCCTGGGCCGGGCGGCGATGGAGTCGGGAGACCTGAAACGCGCCGAGATTTCCCTCAACCACGCCGTCGCGCTGGACCGTAATCGTGCCGAGACCCACCTGCTCATGGGCTACCTCCGCGTCCGGCAAGCTCACTACAAGGACGCATTGGCCTCGTTCCAGAAGGCCTCGACCCTCGAGCCGGGCGACACCGTCACCCTCTGCATGATCGGGTACGCCCTGGAGAAGCTCGGCCGCTCGGGCGAGGCGCTCACGTTCTACTCCCGCGCCCTCAAGATCAAGCCGGGTGACGAAATGGCTTCCCATCTCATGGCGGGGGTCGATCTGCACGATCACAAAGAATAGAGGGAAGGCGATCGCAAATCGTTCTCCGCTGTCTTCCGGAATTGAGAAAATGCAACGGAGTGCGCGTGCCTCGTCCCAGGACTTTTTACACACTCTCGCTGATCGCCCTGGGATGCGGAGCCGCATGCGCGGCCGCCGGCGCTGGCGGCTTTGATTCGCCGGCGTTGCGGTGGGGGGGCGACGCACTTCTTCTGGGGGGTGGCCTCGGGGCGGCGGCAACGATCGTCCTGGTCCGCCGCGGTTTGGGCCAGCTTGCCGATGCGGCGCGCAAGCCTGGCGCGCTAGTGCTTGCCGGCCGCACGGTCTCCCCCGATACCGGTTTTCAATTCCTCACGCACGCGACCGACGCCCTGCTCGAATCCGCGGAGCGTTCCGTCGCCGACGCTAGGCTGCAAGCCAAGGAATTGGAAATCCAGCTCAAGGTCGCCACCGCCGAGCGGCAGCACGCGGAGGCCATCCTCTATAGCATTTCTGACGCGGTGCTGGTCACCGATCCGTTCGACGAACTGGTGCTCGCCAACGAATCCGCCGCCCGCACGTTCGAATTCGACCTGGCCAAATCCGGCCGTTCGCCCGTCGATCAGGTGCTGCGCGACCCGAAGATGATCGCGTTGATCCGCGAAATGCGCCAGAGCCACAGCCGATCGGGCCGCCGGATCGTCGAGCATGAAGTCCACGGCGAGGCGGGCAGCCGCACGTTCAAGGTCACACTGTCCAGCATCAGCGACGGCGACGTGCCTGGCGGCGTAGTGGCCGTCCTGCACGACGTGACGCGCGAGCGTGAAGTCTCGGAGATGAAAAATGACTTCGTCTCGATGGTCAGCCACGAGCTGCGCACCCCTCTCGCGAGCATTCGCGCGTATGTCGAGATGCTGATTGATGGAGAAGCGGACGACGTCAAAACCCAGCGCGAGTTCTACGAAGTGATCCAAAACGAGGCGAATCGTCTCGGCCGGCTGATTGACAACATCCTCAACATCTCTCGCATTGAATCGGGCCTGGTGCGCATCAACAAGCAGCCGCAGAGCCTGAGCGTGATCGTGAAAGACGCGATGGAAGTCATCGCGCCGCAGGCGCGCCAGAAGCAGATCCGAATCAGCGAAGAGCTGACGCCCGTTTTTTATCAGACGTTGGCCGACCGCGACATGCTCTACCAGGCGGTGCTGAATCTTCTGAGCAACGCCGTGAAGTACACGCCCGTCGGCGGGGCAATTACCGTGGAAATATTGGTTGATGAGCCGCAAAAGAAGGTGCTCACCCGTATTTCTGATACGGGAGTGGGGATTCCCCCCAAGGACCTTCCGTTTGTGTTCGATAAGTTTTACAGGTCCGAAGCCAACAGCCGTATGGCGCCCGGCACTGGTTTGGGGCTCTCTCTCGTTAAGCACATTGTCGAATCGGTCCACCAGGGCCGCATGTTCGTCGAGAGCCACGTGGGCAAGGGAAGCTGTTTCGGGTTCGAGCTGGTCTTGTGTGAATAGGAGAATGGTTGCCAGTTGCCAGTCGCCAGTTGCCAGTCAAGACAGAAGAGCGGCCCTCTTCCTTTTTACTGGCAACTGGCAACTGGCGACTGGCAACTGCGAAATCATGAACGGAAAAACAATCCTGGTCGCCGACGACGAGTCGCACATCCTTAACGTGGTTTCGCTGAAGCTGCGGAACGCGGGGTTCCGTGTGCTCACTGCGGCAGACGGGCAGGAGGCGCTCGAGATCGCGCTCCAGGAGCGGCCGGACCTGCTCATCACCGACTACCATATGCCGCTACTTTCGGGACTCGAACTCTGCCAGCGGCTGCGGCAGGAGTGCTCGGCCATCCCGGCCATCATGCTCACGGCGAGAGGCTACAACCTCGAACCCGAGGACACCGCCCGTAGCGGGATCCTGAAAATGGTGAGCAAGCCTTTCAGCCCCCGGCAGCTCCTCGCCACCGTGCAGGAAGTGCTGGGCGAAACCGCGGTCGTTGCCGCGGGGTAATTGAAGTCTGAGACGATTGAAGTTTCGTTATGACGTTGGGCATCGAGACAATTTCCGCCGCACCTGTGGAACGACCAACCGCCGTCCCCGCGGCTGTTCTCGAAAATCTCGCCGCCCGATTCCGGGCCGGCGGGCTCTTCCTGCTGGCGCTGCGCCCCGACGGCTCGCTGGCCTGGCATGACGACGTCGCCGGCGCGTTCTTCCTCCGCTACGCCTTGCCCGTCCTCCGCAACCCCGGGCCGCAGGGAAATGATCTCCGCGCCGATCGGCTCCAGGCCACCGGCACGATCACCCTCCACCGCCCCGTGCCCGGCGTGCTCGTCGCCGCCTTCCCGTGGTTCGAACGACGCCAGAGCCAGGGCACGCTGGTCCTCGCGGCACGCGAAGAATCCTTCTCCCTCAGCGAAGACGCCCTGAGAATCTGTGGCCGCCTGACTCTCGACGGCACATGGCTCGGCCAGCAGGCCGGCGAGCTGCCCGCCTATAACGAAGCCTCGCTCCAGTGCCAGGCCCGGCTGCTTCTCGCCTCACTGCGCGACCAGCTCCGCGTCAACGGCCTCGAACAGGAAATCACCAGCATCTCCGAACAGCTCGCCTCGACTTACGAGGAACTAAGCCTCATCTACCAGGTCAGCGGCGGAATGCGCGTTAACCGCAGCGCCGCCGACTTCTTTAAATCCACCTGTCTTGAAGTGCTTCAGGTCATGGGCATGAAGGCCGTGGGCGTCATGCTCCATTCCGAAGGCCCCCGCAAGACCGATCCAGTTCTCTACGGCCGCATCATGGTCTCGCCCGGCAAGCTTCAGCGCCTGGGCGATGAGCTGTTCCGCATGCTGCGCGACCGCAAGACGCCGCTGCTCGTGAACGATCTCACTGCCGACAAGAATTTCAGCTGGCTCGCCGAGCACGCGAAGCGGCTGTTGGCCGTGCCGCTTCAGCGCTACGACCAGACGCTGGGCTGCCTCTTCGCGCTCGACAAAGAGGCCGGCGAGTTCGACTCCGCCGACTCCAAGCTGCTCAACTCGATCGCCAACGAGTCGGCGATTTACCTCGAGAATTCCCGGCTGTTCGAGGACGTGCACGGCCTGATGATGGGCCTGCTCCACAGCCTCACGAGCGCCGTCGACGCCAAAGACCCCTACACCTGCGGCCACTCCGAGCGCGTGGCCCTGCTCAGCCGCCATCTCGCCCAGCAATCGGGCCTGAGCGACAACGACGTCGAGCAGGTCTACATGGCGGGCCTGCTCCACGACGTCGGCAAGATTGGCGTGCCTGAAAGCGTTCTGCAAAAGACCGGCAAACTCACGCCCGAAGAATTCGAGCTGATGAAGAAGCACCCGGAGATCGGCGCCCGCATCCTCCAGGACGTCCGCCAGATCAAGCAGATTATCCCGGGAGTTCTCCACCACCACGAGCGCTTCGACGGCAAAGGCTACCCCGCCGGCCTGGCCGGCGCGGACATCCCGCTGATGGGCCGCATCATCTGCCTGGCCGACTGTTTCGATGCGATGACCAGCAACCGCACCTACCGCAAGGCGCTGCCATTGGAAGTGGCGATGGTGGAAATCCGCCGCTGCTCCGGCACGCAATTCGACCCCGCGCTCGCCGAAGCCTTCCTCCGCTCCACCGGCGACTTCTACCGCGACCTCCTCCGCGACCACCAGGAAAAGTCGAAAAAGCTGATCGAAGTGCAGGAAACGTTACGACTTGGGTAGGAAGTGAAGAGTGAAGAGAGTGCAGAATGCAGAGTGGGGTACGCTGTTCTTCACTCTGCATTCTGCACTCTCGTCACTCTTCACTTCCCCCTTTATCGGTCCAAACCCAAACGTCAGCCGCACGCTGATCTGGTCGATAAAGAGTACATGCCTGTCACCTGCGACGAATATAGCGGCGTGTCCGTCATCACCGTTAAAGGTGATCTGGGCCCGACCGAGGCGACCGCGCTGCGCGGCATGCTCGTCGACCGCGCGAAGCGGCCCAACCTCGTCATCGATCTGGAAGCCTGTCACTTTATGGCCAGCGTCGGGCTCGAAGCCCTGCTCGACGCCCTGCGCCTCTGCGAAGAACGCACCGGCCGCCTCATGCTCGCCGGCCTCGATGCCAACTGCCGAAGAGTCCTGCAAATCACCCGCCTCGATCATCGATTCGAATGTCATGAAGGCCTGGCGTCGGCGCTGAAAGGGATGGCGTAATTG
>JAQGHH010000195.1 GCA_028288945.1 Phycisphaerales bacterium | reverse complement strand
GCTGGTCGCGATGGCCCAGGGGACCCCGGCCCTGGTCAGATACGCCAGCAGTTCCCGCGCGCCGGGCAGCGGCCGCACCTGGGGGACGAGGCGTGCGTACGCCTGGGCGTGAAAGCGTTGAAGCTCGGTCACCTGCTCGGCGGTTACGCCGCGGCCGGTTTCGCGGAGCAGGGCGTTGAGGAGCAGTCCGCCGCTCATACCGATGCGCCGGTGGATGCGCCACACCGACAGCTCGATGCCGGCGCGTTCCAGCGCCTCGCGCCAGGCGAGCACGTGCTGGTAGACGCTGTCGACGAGGGTGCCGTCCAGATCGAACAGCAGCGCGGTCCGAGTGGCGGCGACGGGCCGCGTTTTCGCGCGTTTCGCGGCGGAGTCATTGGATCGATTCGCTTTGGGTCGAGGGCTCATCGGATGCTCCTCCTGAGGCGACGGTACGCCGTCGCGCCGCCTAAGCAAACCAGCTTATTTCACCGGCGTGAGGATGACGCGGTGCAAGTCCATCACAAGACTGCGGCCCTTCGTCCTCGGTTTAATCCGCAGCGTCTGGCCGCCAGCGACCAGACGAACTCGGCCAAGTCGCTTGGTTGCGTAGTTCGACCAGCCGCCGGTATCGGTCACTACGGCGGTGATGCGGCTGCCGCCGACAGATAGCACGTATTCCGATCCGGCACCCTCTCCATCGCAGGCGTGATCAATCTCGACGTCGTAATCGCCTTCGGGTGCATCGAAGTCCCAACTCAGCCAGGTTGAGACGTTTTGCCAGGCCCCGAACCAACCTTCGCGTCCGTCGCGTTGTGCGAAGAATGCGCTGCCAGCGTTGTGAGGGTCGGCAGCCCCCGCCAGGAGAAGGATCTTTCCGTCGCCATCCGGCGCGGGCCGGCCGGCGACGACGGGGCCTGCTGGAACGGGCGCGTGGAACAGCGCTTCGGGCGAGATCGCGACCGCCTTGTTCGCACGCGGCGGGATCCATCCGAGACCCATGCGCGAATCGCCCCCAAACTGTGAGTAATCGATCTTTATTTCCTGCAAGGCGCCGGTCAGATGGACAGGCCGCTCCTCGCGCCCGGCATCATCCCAATGGTCAACCACGAGTTCACCGTCGATCCAAATCCGAACCCCATCGTCATGGAGAACGACAAGCTTGTACTGCCCCGCGATGCCGCCTTTGATCCATCCTGTCCACCGGGTGGAAAACTCAACGGCCGGCATGTAGTCGTCGGGCGGCAGGCCGCGCCAGTTATATTCGATCCTCGGGTCCACGCGGGTGAGGGCTTTGAAGCCGAAGTCGCGGCCACGGTAATACTCGCCGAGGAGGCCGTGTTTGAGACTGTTGGCGCGGAGTTCCGTCGCTTTCTTTTGAGCGGCGATCTTGGAGAGCCCCGGCAATTGCGGGCCGGCGGTGTCGTACCAATGCAGCGCCCGCCGGAGCATGCCTTCTTTTATCGGGCCGGCGGGGCTGACTTTGGCCGCCGCGGCCCAGGCGTCGGCGACGGCGAGCTGGTCGGCGGGGGTCGCGGGGTTGACGATCTCCCGCTCGGCCAATGCCTTGAGCGCGCGATCGGAACTCCTGGCCAGCAATTGCATGCCGCGGTCGGGACGGTCCAGGATGAACGCGTAGAACCGGCCGACGGCGAGGTTGGCCGCGGCGTCGTCGGGGCTGGCCTTTAGCGCGGCAAGCTGGTCTTTGATTCTTTGATATTCGACGGCGGCCGTCGACAGCACC
Source organism: Phycisphaerales bacterium (assembly GCA_028288945.1). Classification (GTDB taxonomy): domain Bacteria; phylum Planctomycetota; class Phycisphaerae; order Tepidisphaerales; family Tepidisphaeraceae; genus RYN-428. The sequence continues at coordinate 12,442 of JAQGHH010000195.1, read as the reverse complement.
GCGGCCCGGCCGTGCACGCGGTCCAGCAGGCTCGGGTCATTGATCTTCCTGGCGACCTGCTCGGCCTGGGTCGCGGTCTGCGCGGCCTGTGCATAATTCCCGGCATTCAGGTCGCGCTCGGCCATCGCCATCGTCAGGTAGACGGCGGAGCGGGACTCGGGGGACGCGACGACAGTGGGCGGAGCGGCGAGCACCACCTTCACCGCCGACAGCAGAGCGTCCCGTTCCATTTCACCAGCCGCGACGTGGTTGATCTGGAACGCGTCGCGCAGTCCGCGGGAAGCGTCAACCGCCGTCTCGGGATCGCCGCCGGCAGAGGCGTTGTCGCGGGCTTCCCTCAAGAGGACGTAGAGCGTCACGGCGTCGTCGCGGCTTTGCTGGGCTTCGTTGAAGAGGGCACGGGCGAGCGCGATTTGGCCGGCGGGCGCGGTGGCACGGGAATATTCGGCCTTGAAGACTTCTTTCACCAGTTTATCTGCCGGGGCGAGGGCCGCGTCGGCCGGCACTTTGGCCCGGTCGCGCAGCGCCGGCGCATCGGGCGCCGGGACGACGGGTGGTTTGACGACGGGCGAATCGGGAGGAGGCGTGGGATTATCCGGCGGCGCGGGGTTGTCCGGCGCGGGCCGGGCCGGGGGAAGCCGCGGCGGCGCTGCCGGCTCCGGCGGCGGGACATACGCCGGGGCGGGCGGCTTGGAACTGGGTGGGGCTTTAAAATCGTCGTCGAAGATGCTCCCGCCCGACAGCGCCATGCGCGGCGCGGTCGCGAAAAGAGCCAGCGCGATGACGAAGGCCATCGGACGCGCTGACCATGCCAGGTAAAACGATTTCGCACGGCCCCTGAAGATGTTTGTTGGTAATCGGATCATGTCGGCCCCTCCTTGTAGTAACTGTTCTTCGACAAGTTGAAACAGCCGTGGTTCATCGGCCTGCCGCGCACCACCCCGGACCCTGGTGCATTTTGGAGCATTGTGGTGCGCTTGTCATTATACTGCCAAATCCGTTTTTCTCTCTAAGCGACTGTCGAAAAGGCAATTACAACTAAATTCGTGCGCGCGACACATGAGCCTCGCGCACCAGCGTCTTCGCCGGCCAAAATGATCTGTGGCCAACCACAATTTCCGGCCAAAACCCCCAGCGGGTCAGCCCTGGGAGGCGCGGCACTATAACCGATTCGCGGTTGAGAAATCTTTGTTTTACTTTCCTGTGCTGCCATTCGAATCCCGGGGAACTCTCATAATCACAAGAACCTTGCCAAGCGGGAACCGGCCCGGCGACAATCGGCCGCCGTGCTGGAACCGGAGACATCTCCTGCCGCGACGGCCGAGTCGGACACGACCCGCGGCCCCTCCGCCGCTTCGTTCGGGCCGCCCGATCCGCAGGCTTCGCCCGAACCCACTCTGCCCGTTCCCGCGATCGGGCAGGAATTGGGGCCGGTGCAACTTGTCAGCGAATTGGGGCGCGGGGCGGCGGGGATTGTTTACCTCGGGCACCATAAATTGCTCGGGCGCAACGTCGCGGTGAAGTGCCTGGTGGGCGGCGCGGGATTCTGGGGCGAGGGGGGCTCCAGGCGATTCGTGGAGGAAGCCCGGGCGGCGGCGGCGGTGCAGCACGCGAACCTCACGCAGATCTATCATGCCGACATCGTCCGCGACATGCCGTTCCTGGTGATGGAATACGTGGACGGCCCGACGCTCGGCGGCCTGCTCGGATACGCGGGGCGGATGTCGCCGGCCCTGGCGCGGGGGGTGATGTCGGAGGTGGCCGCGGCGGTTGCGGAACTGCACGACCGCGGGCTCATTCACCGAGACCTCAAACCCAGCAATGTATTGATCGACCGGCAGGGGCGCGTGCGGGTGAGCGACTTCGGCCTGGCCATGCGCCGGGCGACGTTCGCATCGGTCTCCACGGCCAGCCCGGAGGTCGCCGGCACCCCGGCGTACATGGCGCCTGAGATGTTTGAAGGCCGCGTCTCGCCGCGAAGCGACATCTACGCGATGGGCGTGATGATGTGCCAGTTGCTCACCGGCAAGCCGCCGTTCAGGGGGAGCTTTGAAGAGATCATCGCCGAGCACCGGTCCAAGCCGCTGCCGCTTGAGGAACTGCGCGGCGCGGGGGTGGATGATGCGCTGATCGACCTACTGGAACGGGCCACGCACAAGCAGTTTTTATACCGCCACAAGACCGCCCACGAGCTGCGGCGGGCGCTGGCGGCGCTGGGCGTGGACGCGGCAGACTGCAGGCGCGAGCTGGCGGGATTGATCCTATCGATGCACGCACGCTCCGCGCCGGGCACGTCGGCCGCCCCCGCAACGGCCGCGGCCGCGGACGCCGAATCGTCGTACGCCCAGACCATCGCCCGCCTCGCGACCACCAAACGGGAGCGGCGTTCGGCAGCGGCGATAGCGCCCCCGCTGCCGGCCCCTCCTCCACTGGCAATTCCCGTGGCGGCCCTGCCGCTGGAGATGCCCGCGCCGATCGGCGCGACAGCCGTGCCCCAACCCGCCGACGTCCGCATCGCCGATGCCCTGCGGAAGGAGTATTTCGTCCCCACGCCGGAGCGCCCCGGCATTCTCACGGCGCTGAGCGTGATCGGCATCGTGGCGGCGACACTCGGGCTTGGGTTGTTGGTGATTGACGCGTCGATGCTGCCGGGCATCCAGCCCCGCCCCTCCGACCCCCTGGGCGGCCTTCGGCCGTGGGCCATGGTTCTAACTGCGATCAATGCAATTCTCATTGCGCTGCTGTTCACCGGGTCGGTCGCCGCCTTCCGCCTCAAGCGGCGGGCGAGGCCGATGCTGCTCGCGTACGCCGGGGCGGAATTGTTGTGGCAGTTGATCGCCGTGGGCATCGGGCTTTATGTCGCCGTGCCGCGGGTTCTGGAGGCGACGCTGGCTACGTCTAAATTCGCATCGCCCCAGGAGGCCGATCAGGTCATGCACAGTTTCAAGATAATCCTGGAGATTTTCCTGGTCCTGCGATGCGTGCTCGGATGCGCATTCGCGATCGCGACCGTCATCGTGCTGCGCCGGCCGCTGGTGAGGCTCGCGCTGGGCGCGCGGCATGAATGATCATGACAATTGAGCATTGCGCAATTTCAATTGCCTGCGGCAGGCAAACATGATCTAATTGTTGTTTACTGAGACCGTCATTTCTTGTCGCGTCATTCAGACGCCGTTCAGTCAGGCGGACTTTTGTGTCTCAGGAAAGGAATTGCCATGCGCCGTCGCCGGGGATTCACGCTGGTCGAGTTACTGGTGGTCATTGGGATTATCGCGCTGTTGATATCGATTCTGCTTCCGGCGTTGAACCGGGCGATGGAGTCGGCGAAGGGCGTTAAGTGCCTGAGCAACCTCCGGCAGCTGGGGATCGCGACCGTCATGTACAATAATGAGAACAAGGGGCATTACCCGTCGTGCGCGACGGGCCAGCCGGACGACTGGTTCGTCTGGCAGCCCGGACAAGACATCAACCTCAGCGCGTTGTCTAAATACCTGGGGAGGGCGAACCCGGAGATGTTTCGGTGCCCGACGGACTCGGAACTGCAGGGCCATGTCAACAATTACATTTACAGTTACTCGGCCAACTGGATGATTTTTGAGCCGCGTGATTACAACAATCGGCCGACTTTCGTGGCGAATTTCGGCCGGTACCCGAGCGGCGACATGTCGAGGGAACGGCCGAGCCTGAAGAACACGGACGTGCGTACGCCCGACCATGTGATCATGCTGGTGGACGAGAGCAGCCAGACGATCGACGACAACTGCTGGGCGCCGCAGCACTATTTCACGGACGGGCACAATCTGCTCTCCAACCGGCACGACAAGCGGTCGGAATCGGCGACGAACGCAAACGCCGGCCGCGGCAACGCCGTCTTTTGCGACGGACACGCGGAGTTCATGCAGCGGGTGGACAGCACGGACAAGGCGTTCTGGGACCCACGGAAAAATGGGGGATGGTACGATCAGTAGGGAGGGTGGGAGATCTCAGAGCTAAAAGCTCGGATTCGAATTTCAAATCTTAGATTTCGATAGTGGCCCCCGATCATTGCGAAACCGCGTTATCAGCGAAAAAGCTGCCTGAAAACGCTGCTACGCAACGGTGAGCGGCCACGATCTAAATCTGAGATTTCAGATTTCATGCTCCCGCCCCAAATTGCAAATCCCGCATCCGGTCGGCGACGCCCAAGCGCATCAAAAACCTGCCTTGCCGGCAGTGCCCTTTCGTCTCACCTCCATTCGCGCGATCAAATTGCCCGCGCCCACCGTACATCATTCGCCGGACCCGGGTCCCTCATCGCTCGTTGTGCATCCGCCCTCACAGGCTCTTGCAATCGGGCCTGCCGGACCCGACAATAACCGGCTGTCGGCCGCTTCCCCACCCTCCTTCTGCGGCCGATAAATCGACGGGTAACAGCACGGGTGGGAACAATTGATTGTCGGCCGACGGACCGGCCGATAGACCCAAATAGTGCGGGCGGATCGTTTGAATCGCCCGCCGGTCTCATTTCGGGTCGCGCGGGTGGCCGCCTAAACGCCATCCCGACGCCCAAGGACGGGCTACCATGGACAGCTTCCGCATTCGGGGTGGGAATCGCCTTAAAGGCAAAATCGAAATTTCCGGCAGCAAGAACAGCGCGCTGCCGATCGTGGCGGCGTGCCTCATGGCCGAGGGGAAAACCACCCTCAAGAGCGTGCCGCGGCTCAGTGACATCGACTCGATGACAAAGCTCATCGGGGAGCTGGGCTGCCACGTCTTCCGCCACGAATCCCCCGCCTCCGCCGACCTCCCGGCACTCGACGGGCCGCTCGACATCGAAGTCGTGGACGAGAAAAACTGCGAAGCCCGCTACGACATCGTCAAGACCATGCGCGCCAGCATCTGCGTCCTGGGACCCCTACTGGCCAAACGCGGCAGAGCCATCGTCTCCATCCCCGGCGGGTGCGCCATCGGCGACCGCCCGGTCGATCTCCACGTCCGCGGCCTCCAAAAGCTCGGGGCCGAGTTCCGCACCGAAAACGGCAACATCGTCGGCGAAGTCCGCGGCCGCCTCAAAGGCTGCCGCATGTACCTCGGCGGCGCACAGGGGCCGACCGTCCTGGGCACCATTAATGTATTGTGTGCCGCGGCACTGGCCGAGGGGGAAACGGTCCTGGTCGGGGCGGCGTGCGAGCCGGAAGTCGTGGACTGCGCCGAAATGCTCATTAAGATGGGCGCGAAGATCAAAGGCCACGGCACCCCGGAAGTTCGCATCGAAGGCGTCGACAGACTCGTCGGCATCGAGCACCGCATCATCCCCGACCGCATCGAATGCGGCACATTCCTGATCGCCGCGGCCATTACGAATGGTGAACTGGAGCTCAAGCACTGCAATCTCGATCACCTGATCGCGGTGGTGGATCGGCTGGACGAAGTGGGCGTGAAGATCGAGCGACAGAACGGGACGATCTTCGTATCGTCCTCCCGCCGACTGAATCCCGTCGAGATGACGACGCAACCTTATCCCGGCTTCCCGACCGACTTGCAGGCGCAGCTCATGGCGCTGCTGTGCCTGGGCGACGGCATCAGCGTGATCACCGAACGCATTTTCCCCGATCGGTTCCTGCACGTGGGTGAGCTGAATCGCATGGGCGGCCGCATTCGCAAGGAAGGCCCGACCGCCATTATCCAGGGGATTAAGGAACTGCAGGGCGCGAGCGTGATGGCCAGCGACCTGCGCGCCTCGGCGGCCCTGGTGCTCGCGGGCCTCGTGGCCAAGGGCGAAACCCGCATCGACCGCGTCTATCACATCGACCGCGGTTACGAAAAGATCGAACAGAAGCTAGCCGCGGTGGGGGCGGATATTGAGCGGGTCAAAGAGAAGTAGGAATGACGCGGCCCGCGTGAAAACGGGCCGCGCGCTGCGTGCTCCGTGACTGGGAAGAAGACGTGGAGCAGCCGGCCATTTCATCACGCAGCACGGTGCGCGCAGCAGGTTGTTGGATCGCGCCGCGGCTCTCACGTTTCGAATCCACTCAACCCGTTCGACTATTTTATTTGCAACCGCGCTTGCGATCACTTACACTCGCGGCCCTGTCTGGTGGACTACTGCGGACAGGCGCGGTAGTCTGCTCGGCGGCGGAGCCTTTCATGCAAGGCTCGTTTTGAATTAGCACCAGGGACCTACATCAGACCGGTTCTCCCGCGCATGCCCCAACGATCCACCTATTGCGGTCTCTTCACACTCCAGGAGGGAGTGCGGGAGACGTTGCGTAGGCGCGGATCGTAGCGCTCTTTCCGGCACGCCGTGGCGTGCGGGACGCTTCTCGGCGTCCCGCGAGGCGGCCGGTTAACAGCCGCGGAACTCACCGTTCCGCCCAGGAGGAACATCGTGTTCTTCGACCGCTTCGGTACCTCGTGCGGGTCCCAGGGCCCGCAATCCCAGCCCGCTACCCCTTCTACCGAGCAGGACGCCTTGCGTGTCCGCCGACGCCGAATGGCGTCGCTGGGCCTCGCCGTCGCGATGGCGACGCCGGCGGCGCTGCTCCAGGTTTCGCGGCTCTACGCCGCGGACGCCAAGCCCGCGCCCGCGGACGCGACGCCCGCCCCGGCGGACGCTGACGCCAAGCCGTCGGCGCTCCCCACGGCTGAAGCGCCGGCCGCAGCGAAGGCCGACGCCCCCGCGGCACGAGCCGAAGCGCCGCTCGACGGCAAGGGCCATTACCTCCGTGGCCGCGAGGAATACCGCAAAGGCGACTGGGTCGCGGCCCGCAAGGACTTCGACGCCGCCGTCGCGGCGGGTTACTCGCAGAAGCCTTCCGCCTGGGAGGATTCCGCCGGCACCTACCTCGCCCGCATGAGCAGCAAGGAAGGGGGCGTGCGGCCGATCCTGGCCGTCGCCGACCCGGCGACAGCGCCGGCCCCCGCCCAAGCGGGTTCGCAAGACCCGGCCGCGTCGGCAGCGCTAAGCGCCACCGCCCGCGCCGAAGACCTCCGCCGGCAGCAAGCCACCGCCGAGGCCATCCAGAAAGTCAAAGACGCCCGCGCCGCCGAAAATGAAGGCCGCCTCGATGAGGCCTTGAACAAGTATGCCGAGGCCGTTCGCCTCGACCCGAGCAATGCCCAGGCGCAGGCCGGGTACGAAAACGTCCTCACCCAGCAGGGGAAGAACCCGCGCGGGTCGGGCAGCATGAGGGCCGCGGAAGAATCGATCAACGCCCGCCGCCAGGAGATCGAGTACCGTTTCAACACGTCGATCACCGAGGCGACCAGCGCCATCGAAGTCCAACATTGGGACGTGGCCGAGGCGGCACTGCAGCGTGCGCAGCTGGCCGCCGGCGCCGACCGCAACATCTTCTCCGCCGACGCCCTCCGCCGGTTCGACCAGATCCTGGCCAACACCCGTCTGGCGTTGGATCAGGCGCGGACGCGCGCGTTGGAAAAGGCGGAAGCCGAGCGCAACGTCGCCGCCGCCGAACGTATCCGCAAGGAGCAGAAACAGGCGGCGGACGACAAATTCCGCACCCTGAGCGACCTGCGAGCGACCGCCCGCGACCTCTTCTCCCAGGCCCGCTACCGCGAAGCCCTGGGCGTGGTGGACCAGATCCTCGTGATCGAGCCCAACGACGATTACGCCGTCGGTATCCGGCCCGTGCTCGAGGACAAGTACCAGTTCCAGGTGCAGCGCAACCAGATCGAAATGCGCCGCCGGATGGTCAACTCCCAGATCAACAGCGCCGACGAGCACCTCATCCCCTACGACGACATCCTTCGCTACCCCACCGACTGGCCCGACATCAGCACCACCCGCGACCAGACCGTCCAGCAGGAGCGCGGCGAAGGGCGTGAAGACCGGGCCATCCAGGCCCAGCTCGACCGCCAGCTCCCCGAGCTGCAGTTCGACGGCGTCGGCTTCAGCGACGTGATCGACTTCCTCCGCGACGTCAGCGGCGCCAACGTCTTCGTCAACTGGAAGACCCTCGAAGGGGCGGGCATCGACCGCAACGCCCCCGTCACCGCCAAGCTGCGTAACGTGAAGTTCTCCAAGGCGCTGGGCGTCATCCTCGACAGCGTGGGCGGCGGGACCACGAAGCTCGGCTACACCATCGACGACGGCGTCATCACCATCTCCACCAGCGAAGACCTCGCCAAGAACACCATCACCCGCGTCTACGACATCCGCGACCTGATCATCAACATCCCCGATTTCACGGACGCCCCCGACTTCTCCCTGAACACCACCAGCAACAACTCCAGCCAGAACCCCGGCGGCGGCGCGGGCGGCCAGGGCGGCGGCGGGCAGCAGGGACAGTCGACCAACTCGCTCTTCGGTAACAACTCCTCCCAAGGCGGCAACAAGGAAGACCCCGGCCCCACCCGCACGGAACTCGTCGAGCAGATCACCAAGCTCATCACCGAAACCGTCGCACCCGATTCGTGGAAAGACGCCGGCGGCTCGGTCGGCTCGATGCGCGAGCTGCAGGGCCAGCTCGTCGTGACCCAGACCCCGGAAAACCAGCATTCCCTGGGCAACCTCCTCGAGCAGCTCCGCGAAACCCGCGCCATCCAGGTCACCGTCGAGACGCGGTTCCTCACCGTTCAACGCAACTTCATGGAAGACATCGGCGTCGACCTGAACTTCATCTTCAACACCAACGGCAGCCTGTCGCCCAACATCAGCCAGATCCCCGTGCAGGCCGCCAACTCCACCTTCACGCTCGGCCCGACCACCAGCGTGCCGGGCAGTATCGGGAGCTCCGCCACCGCGCTCACCACCTCCGCCACCTATCTGGACGACTTCCAGGTTAACCTGGTGCTGCGGGCCACCCAGGCCAGCGTCAACTCCACCTTCTGCCAGGCGCCGCGCGTCACCCTCTTCAACGGCCAACGCGCCTACGTGCTCGTCGCCACACAGCAGGCCTACGTCAGCAACCTCACGGCGAACGTCGGCACCGGCGTCGCCACTTTCGCCCCGACGGTCAGCATCATCGAGAGCGGCGTAATCCTTGACGTGACCGCCACCGTGTCCGCCGACCGAAAATATGTCACACTTACCCTCCGGCCCCAGCTCTCCACCCTGCTGGACCTGAAGTCCTTCACCTTCCAAACCGGCTCCGTCGGCGGCGGCGTCGGCGTGCCGGGAGTAGGACTCATCGGTACCGCGGTCCCCAGCGGCACCATCCAGGAGCCGGAACTTCAGATCACTGAAGTGAAAACCACCGTCTCCATCCCCGACGGCGGCACCCTCCTCCTAGGCGGCCAGACCATCGCCGGCGAGACCCAGAAGGAAATTGGCGTCCCCATCCTTTCCAAAATCCCGTTCCTCAAACGGCTGACGACCAACCAGTCCATGGCCAAGGACGAGCAGATCCTCCTCATCCTCGTCAAGCCGACCATCATCATCGAAAAGGAAATCGAGCAGAAACAGTTCCCGCTGCTCACCAGCAAGCTCGGCAGCTGAGACCGACCCAAATCCCTTTAACCGACGACGCCACGGGAAAATTTCCCGTGGCGTCGTCGTTTTGGGCTATCAATATGGCTTGGGAAGCAATCCCCACCGCGCAGATCAACGGGCGTGCCCGCAACATTCGCCGACACGCCCGCAGGAGAACGTCCTTGTCTCAAGGCGCAGGCCTGGCTAGCGGCCGAGCATCTTGGCCACTACGAAGATAACGACAGCGCCAAAAAAGCCGCCGCCGCAGAGAAGCCAGATCAACGAATAACCGGCAGCGGCGACAGGATAGATTTCAGCAACGGGCAACATGCGGCCTCCAGTGTAAGAGAGCCCCCAAACGGGCTCCGCCGCAATGAAGCAAAGAGTGTGCCGGGAGCAGGCACCCGAATTTGGGAAACCGCATGGAGTAAGCACACAGGCATTCTGCGGCACAAACCGACCATACAAAACTTGGATAGTGCTGCGGTCCTGCAGATACGCCACTCTCAGAACGATGGAAGAACACCTCGATCGGGCTACTTCGCATTCCCATCTTCCGGCTTGCGGCCCAGGACTTCCGGCTTCCGGTTCTTCAAATTCTTGTCGAAGAACTCATCGACGGTGCGGAAGATCTCCGGACTTCCAAAGCCGTGGCCCGCGCCTTTTATCACTTCCAGCTTGACCGGCGCTCCGGATTTTTCCAAAGCATCGCGAAGCAGTTCGCTCTGGGCGAGGGGAACCAGCGGGTCTTTGTCGCCGTGCATAATGAGGAACGGCGGGGCGTCTTTCGTGACGTAGGTGATGGGATTGGCTTTGGCGGCTTTGTCCTCGTTGTCGCCAACAGGGCCGCCAATGAGCTTGGCCTCGGGGGAATCAGGGGCATTGTGGTGGATGGCCGAAGGGACGCCGCTCTTGGCGGATTGCTCGTCCATCTTCGTCAGGTCGGTCGGGCCGAACCAGTCGCAGACCGCCTGCACGCGGCTGGAAAATTCGAGGTTGCCCTCGTCGCCTTCCAACTCTTTCACATCGCCCGTCGTCCCCAGAAGCGCGGCGAGATGCCCGCCGGCGGAAGTGCCCCATGCGCCGATGTGCGTCGGGTCCAGGCCGTAGGCCTTCGAGTGAGCGCGCAGCCATCGCACGGCCGCCTTGCAGTCGTGGAGCTGCGCCGGGAAGACGGCCTGCTGGCTCAATCGGTAATCGATGCTCGCGACCGCGTACCCGCGTGCGGCCATCGGCACCGCCAGCCGGTCGTGCCGGTCGCCCGCCTGCCATCCGCCGCCGTGAACGTAAACGATCACCGGCAGCGGCGCGTCCGCCTTCTCGGGAAGATACAGATCGAGTAACAACGACTTGCCGTTGACGGAGGCGTACTCGAGGTTGGGGAAAAGCTTGACGCCCGCGGGCAGAGCCGGGGCGGGGGCTTTGCGGTCTTCGCCGCGCGACATCAGCGGGGAGATCAACACAATAAAAAGGGCCAGACAGGATACACGACAGAAATTCACGAGTAGCATTTTTCGGCCTCATCTCGACGCATCATATGGAAGCGCATTCACACTTTCTTGTGGACGGGCGAGATAGTCCGTCTTCTGTGCCGCCATGGCGGCGTTTCATGGGCGGGGCGCCCATGCCACGAAGGATCTGAAACCACGTCCTGGCGAAAGTTCTACCCGCGACCCGGCCGCAATTCACCCCACCAGCACCTTCAACTGCGCCGCCGGCTCCGCCCAGTTTCGGCGGGGCTGGATCGACAGGCGGTCGGCGTCGCCCCACCATTCTCCCGCCGCCCAATAGCAGCCGGGCATGCCGATTTTGTCGAGGGCATCCAGGAAATGGCGCAGGCAGAGGAGCCAGCGCGGGTCGTCGTTGGGCACGCCGTATTCGCCGACGAAGCCGCGCACGCCGTTGACCGCGCACCACCCCGCGAACTGGATCAGCCGTCTCACGCCGCGGTGTTCGAGGGCTTTGTCCTGTTCCAGTTCCTTGTCATAGGATTGTTTGTAGGTGCCGCTGGAATCGTGGTCGAAGTAGCAGTGGGCTTCGTAGGCGATGTGATCTGCCGGGTCATTGATCCAGGCGCGCGTTCCGTTGGCGTCGGCGAAGCGCTCGGCGGAGGACCAATCGAGTCCGGGGATGAGCAGCAGGGTTTTGTCATTGTTCGCACGGAGGGCCTCGACCGCCGCCTGCGAGATGAGCTTCCAGTCGGACGTGCCCATATGGTGCGGCTCATTCATCAGCCCGTACCCGTAGATCGCCGACTCACCCCGAAAGACATCCGATAGCCGTCGCCAAAGGTCCGCGAAATTCTTCCGTGTAACGGCAAAGCCGCCGGGCTCCTGATCGATAATGATTTCGACCGCCTCTTCGTCGCGCTGGACCGCGTACCGCGCGAAGTTGTGCACGTCGAGAATGGCCTGCCCGCCGTGGGCTTTGACATGCCCCACCATCTCCCGGAGCCGCCCCAGTTCGACCGCATCCAGCGCCTCCCCCAGCCGCGGCTGAATGCGTTCCCACCGAAACGGAATGCGAAACAGCGAGAACCCATGCCCGGCAAAGTAGGCGACGGTGCGCTCGGAGTTGTACAGGTAAGCCCGGCCATGTTCGCCGGGGGATTCGTTGGTGAATTCGCCGGGCTTAACGCCGAATTCCGCGCCGGCGAGGGTGACGCCGCGGAGGCGCGGGAGGGAGTGGGCGGACAATGATATCGCCGCGGGCATCGCGTAAAGGCCGGCGGTAGAGAAACCTGCGGCGGCGGTCGATAAGAAGTCACGTCGGTTCATTCCGGCGCTCCGCTATTACCCACGGGTGACGCCGTCGCGGCTTCGCGATTATCCGCAGGGCGGTCGATTCGCTTCGGTCGGAAGATGTCGCTGCGCTCGGGCTTTCTTCGATCCGGGTACGGACCGAATGTCACGGAGTACCGCGACCATGGGCAGGATGCCCATGCCACTACATGCGCAGGCCACCCATGCCACGGCAGAGGCGCCGATTCCGCCCGCCTCACTTACCTCGCATACTCCACAGACCGCACCTCGC
>JAQGHH010000192.1 GCA_028288945.1 Phycisphaerales bacterium | reverse complement strand
GGCGGCGGATGGCTCGGGTCGGACGGAAAGGTCGATCCGAAAGACCCGCGCGCTTCGGTCAAAACCAAGCTCCTTGAAACGCTAGACCAGACCGCTCTGAAATACGGCGTGTCGCGCACGATCATCTCCCTCGCCTGGCTTCTCAAGCACCCCGGCAAAATCGTCCCCATCGTCGGCTCGATCAACCCCGAACGAATCCGCGAAGCGGTGAAAGCCGACGCGATCGACCTGTCGCGCGAAGACTGGTACCGCATCTACACAGCTGCGCGCGGGAAGCCGTTGCCTTGAACAATGATGAGTAACGAGTGAACCGTGACGGGGAGAACACCCCGTCACGGTTCACTCATCTCATCACTCCCGCTTCCCCCGCTTCTTCGGCTGAAACGTCGCGGACGTCAGCATGTCCTCCCCGATTTTATGAACATCGCGGATGTGGTCCTCGTCCTTCGAAAGCGACTGCACCGTGAGCATCACCGCGCGCCCGCCGACCTGGCGGTACAAATGCAGCTCGTCCACCACCTTCCCCTCTTTGTCCTTGTACCGCTCGTGGATGCGCAGCGCGAATGCGTCATCGGGTTCGAGGCGCGGTTCGAGCGCAATTTCCTGCTTGGCGAGCTTGTGGTTCTGGCGGAGCTTGATGACCAGCGCCCGCCCCGCCGCCGCGTCGATCGCGGCGTTCGGCGGCAGCACCTGCATCGACAGCAGCCCGTCGTGGTCGGTGGCGATGTACGTCGCGGTCGTATCGTTGGTATTGGCTACGACGATTTTCCATTCTTCCGGCGGCGCGTAATGCACGATCCCGCCGAGGAGCGTTGCTTCTGCCGCAGGTTTGGTGGCCGCTTTGGAAGGGGGATCGTCAGCCCCCGCGCTGCCGACCAGCAGAACGCCCAATAACAGTGCGGAAGTCCATCGCTTCATCGGCTTCCTCCGAATGCACGTGCCAACAGAAAAAGTCCTTCGGGCCGCCCGCCCGTCGCCCGCATTATTCAGCATCTCGCATTCGTCCGCCGTTGTCTAATAAATCTGCCCGCTAAATTCAGATAAGCCGCATGCCCTCCGACGTGATCCTGATAAAACAACAGCGGGCATGCGCGAGCGCCAATGCCGCCGGACGAGCTGAGCCGCATGAACTTGCCGACGCCGGACGTTGCCCAATCCCCGCTCGCGCAGTACTATCCACACGAAGTCACCGTTCATCATTCATGCTTGGCGCAGTGAGGAAACCAACCCCATGCTTATGCGACTCTTCCCCTGGAAAAAGATTCTGCCGCTTATTGCAGTAGCCGCGGCCCTGCTCTGTTCGCCCGGAGCGGCACTCGCCGCCGGCGACGCCGACCTCGTCCTTCCGGATCTCGCTACACGCCAATTTTTCGGCATCAACGGCCACACCCTTCTCTCGCTCGGGCTTATCGTATCCGTCCTGGGGATTCTGTTCGGCCTGGTGATCTACTCGCAACTCCGCCGGCTCCCCGTCCATAAAGCGATGCTCGAGGTCTCCGACCTCATCTATGAAACCTGCAAGACCTACCTGCTCAATCAGGGGAGATTCATACTCCTCCTCTGGGTATGCATCGCGGCAGTAATGATCGGGTATTTCGGCTTCCTCCGCGGCGGGGAAAACGCGACGCCCCAGGCCGGGCTGCATGAGTACGGCAAGGTCGCCCAGGTCACCATCATTCTCATCTGGAGCCTCATCGGCATCGCCGGCAGCTATTCCGTGGCGTGGTTCGGCATGCGCGTGAACACTTTCGCCAACAGCCGCACCGCCATGGCCGCCCTTAGCGGCCGCGCCCGGCCGGTCTACGCGATCCCCCTCAAGGCGGGCATGTCGATCGGCATGGTGCTCATCAGCGTCGAGCTTTTTCTGATGCTGGTCATCCTATTGTTCGTCCCCAGGAATCTGGCCGGGCCCTGCTTCATCGGGTTTGCCATCGGTGAATCGCTGGGCGCGGCCGCCCTCCGCGTGGCGGGCGGCATCTTCACCAAGATCGCCGACATCGGCGCGGACCTCATGAAAATCGTCTTCAAGATCAAGGAAGACGACGCCCGCAACCCGGGAGTGATCGCCGACTGCGTGGGCGACAACGCCGGCGACTCCGTCGGCCCCACCGCCGACGGGTTCGAAACTTACGGCGTGACGGGCGTCGCGCTGATCACCTTCATTCTCCTGGCGGTCAAGCCGGAGGTGCAGGTCCAGTTGCTGGTCTGGATCTTCGTGATGCGCCTCATCATGGTGATCACCAGCGGCCTCTCCTACTTCATCAGCGAGGGCATCTCCGCCAACCGTTACCGCAACGTCAAAACCATGAACTTCGAGGCCCCGCTTACCCTGCTCGTGTGGGTGGCCTCCGTAACGTCGATCCTCGGCACGTACATCGTCTCCTACTTTCTGATCGGCAAGATTCAGGTGGGCGGGGTCGTCCACCCTGATCTGTGGTGGAAGCTGGCGACGATCATCACCTGCGGCACCCTGGCCGGCGCGATCATCCCCGAAGTGACCAAGATCTTCACCTCCACCCACAGCCGCCACGTGCGGGAAGTGGTGACCACCAGCCGCGAGGGCGGCGCTTCGCTTAACGTCCTGAGCGGCCTTACCGCGGGCAATTTCTCGGCGTTCTGGGTCGCGGGCGTCACGATCGGCGGGCTCATGGCGCTCGCCTACGGCATCTCGACCCTCGGCACCGGCGACGGGAACCTGTCGTCGATCATGATCGCGGAATCGACCGCCATCTTCTCCTTCGGCCTCGTGGCGTTCGGCTTCCTGGGCATGGGCCCGGTGACGATCGCCGTCGACAGCTACGGGCCCGTGACCGACAACGCCCAGAGCGTCTACGAGCTCTCCCTCATCGAAGAACAGCCGGACGTGAAGGCTGAGATTTTACGCCAGTACGGCGTAACCCCCGACTTCGAGCACGCCAAAACACTGCTGGAGGAAAACGACGGGGCCGGCAACACATTCAAGGCTACCGCCAAACCCGTGCTGATCGGCACCGCCGTCGTCGGCGCCACCACGCTGATCTTCTCCATCATCATGCTGCTGACCAACGGCCTGAAAGACACGACCGCCATCGCCAGGCTCTCCGTTCTCCACGCCCCTTTCCTGATCGGGCTCATCGGCGGTATCGCCGTCATCTACTGGTTCAGCGGGGCCAGCATGCAGGCGGTCATCACCGGCGCGTATCGCGCCGTCGAGTTCATTAAGCGAAACATCAAGCTCGAAGGGGGCGAGAAGGCGAGTATCGAGGACAGCAAGAAGGTCGTCGCCATCTGCACCCGCTATGCCCAGGCTGGGATGTTCAACATCTTCCTGACCATCTTCTTCATCACACTCGCCGCGGCGTTCGCCGACGAGTTTTTCTTCATCGGCTACCTGATCGGCATCGCCCTCAGCGGGTTATTCCAGGCCGTTTTCATGGCCAACGCCGGCGGCGCCTGGGACAACGCCAAGAAGATCGTCGAGACCGAGCTGCGGGCCAAAGGCACGCCGCTCCACGACGCCACCGTCGTGGGCGACACCGTCGGCGACCCATTCAAGGACACCAGTTCGGTCGCCATGAATCCAATCATCAAATTCGCCACGCTCTTCGGCCTCCTTGCCGTTGAGCTCGCCCACACAATGCAATCCCGCTCCACCCGCAGTGGACTCGCCGCCGCTTTCTTCTTCGTCGCCCTCGTTTTCGTTTACCGCAGCTTCTACGGCATGCGGATCGTCGAGACCCGCAAAGACGAAATCGAGCCGGTCGAAAAACCCGTGGCCGCCGTCGTGGGAAAATGAGGATGGGTCTGGTGTCAGTTGTCCGTAGTCAGTGGTCAGTTGTCGGTCGTGTGTAGCCAGCTCTTCGGTTTGCGAAGTCGTGAGCTACCGAATACGCAATTTCCACTGACCACGGACAACTCACAACTGACTACATTCAACCCTATTATCACCCCCGCCCGTTCAGCCTAATCCATGACTCCGCTTGCGACGATGATTCGTAGTAAGGGAATCCCTCATCCAAATTGGGACGTGGGCGTACTATAATTCAGTCGCATGACCTCCTTTGTGGAATCTTGTGTCGGGACGATTGCGGACTCTGCCGTCGCGGCGGAGCGCCGCGCGAAAGGGGGGCCGCGCGCTAAAAAATTGCTGCGGCTTCTCCGCGGCAAGAAGAACATCCTCATCACCACCCACAAGCACCCCGACCCCGACGCCCTGGCCAGTTGTATCGGCCTTTCCCGGCTGCTCGAAACGGCGCTCGACGGGGCCAAGGTAACCCTCTCGATCAAAGGCCAGATCGGCGGCGGCATCAACGAAGCCTTCGTCCGTTTCAGCAATCTCAAGTACCTGCCGTGGGATGAATCGCAGCTCCCCGGCTATGACGCGATCCTGCTGCTGGACACGCAGCCGACGTTCGCATTTTCGCCGCTGCCCGAGGGCGTGGCGCCGCTGGCGGTGATCGACCACCATCGCAGCGCCCGCCGCAAGCCCAAGTGCGGGTTCTGCGACATCCGCACGAACGTGGGCGCGACCAGCTCGATCATCTTCAGCTACTTCATGGAGCTGGAAATCCCGATCCGCGCCGACCTGGGCGCGACGCTTTTGTACGGCATCGAGAGCGACCTGGCCGGCGCGGCCGGCACGCCCAATGAACTCGACAACATCGCCCTCTCCAACCTCACGCTCATCGCGGACCCGCGCAAGCTCTACCAGATGCGGTACGTCGATCTGCCGCAAAGTTACTACACGGCGTACGCCAGCGGCCTGGCCAACGCCTACTGGTATGACAACGCCCTGATGAGCCACATCGACGCGATCGACTCGATGGAAAAGCCGGCGGTGGTCGCCGACTTTTTGCTCCGCTTCGACAAGGTGCAATGGACATTGGTGACGGCGGTCCACGAAGAAAAGCTGATCCTCAGCCTCCGCACCAGCGGCACGAAACTATCCGCGGCGGACATGATGCGCCGGCTGACCCGCAACCTCGGCCAAGGCGGCGGCCACCGCACCAAGGCGGGAGGCTTCGTCAAGCTCGAAACCGGCAGCCCCACCGAAGTCGAGCGCCTCCGCACCGTCCTCCGCCGACGGTATCTCCGCGCCCTCGCCATCAAAGCCGCCCGCGGCCAAAAGCTCGTCCCCGACATCAAAAAGATGGAACCCGCCAAGGCGAACAACGGCCGCAGCGCACCCCCGTCCGCCCCCACGAGACTCGCTGCCTCTCCCTCCGCCTCCACCTGAATTCCGTAGGTTCGGCTCCGCCGAACATTCTCAAATTTGAAATCCCGCCCCGCCCGCTTGTCCCT
Organism: Phycisphaerales bacterium; assembly: GCA_028288945.1. Classification (GTDB taxonomy): domain Bacteria; phylum Planctomycetota; class Phycisphaerae; order Tepidisphaerales; family Tepidisphaeraceae; genus RYN-428. Next base: position 146 of record JAQGHH010000192.1, on the reverse strand, counting down.
CGCCGCCCAGCCCGATAGCATTCCAGGTAATGAGCCTCTCCCCCACCATCGTCGTACGATAGGGTTCCCGGCCGATTGTCCGGCGAACCCCGCCCTCGTACCATTCTCGCTTCCCAAAACCAGGGTCCCGATTCCGATCTCAGCAA
>JAQGHH010000299.1 GCA_028288945.1 Phycisphaerales bacterium | reverse complement strand
GCGCATCCTCGGCGATGTCGCCGCTGGCGCCGTGACGCAGTTGAAACAGGAAGGAAGCCCACTGGTGCGTGGCGTTCCAGTAGATGACGGGGGAGAAGACGGCCAGCGCCACGAGGGCCGAAAGGTATGGCCACGGGCGGGCGAGATGGCGTCGCCCGCGGCGCGAGGTCAGCATGGCCAAACCGACCCCGCCGGGCACGAGAACAGTGGTGTATTTCGATAAGAGCGCGAGTCCCGTGAATAATCCGAATAAGAGCCACAGCCCGGCCGCACCCGCACGATCCGAACGCCCCGCAGAATCGTCACGATCATCACGATCCGAAACCCGCACGGCACACGCCAGGGCACAGACCGAGAAAAACGTTGCTGATGCGTCGGGCGTATGGATCGTCCCGATCACGGGCAGCAGCGGCCCGGCGACCCACATCATGATGACGAATCCCACCGCCCGGGCGTCTCCCAGCAGGCGATGGGCAAGCTTCACGAGGACGGCCAATGAGCCCAGCGAAAGGACGGCCGCGGGCAGGCGCACGGCCAGTTCGGTGTTCCCGAGGATCCTGGTGGACAACCACATCAGCCACGCGACCATCGGCGGATGGTCGAAATACCCGGCGGAGAGATGGCGGGTCCATGTCCAGTAGAACGCTTCATCCGGCACAAGCTCGGCGCGCGCGTCGATAACGAGGCGCAGGGCAAGGAGCGCACCCGCGATCGGCCAGAAGTATCGAGCGAGGCGTACCGCGCCGCCGGCCTGAAGCAGGCGGGGGGTCGCCGCGAGATGAGTCATAGGACATCCCGGCGCGAAGCGGGCACGTGAAACGAATCAGTCCCGCGGGCCTCCGTTGGCTGCGGGCGGGGAGCATTGTGGGCGGGGCGCGTCGGGAATTCCAGAGTACACACGAAATGGAAGGGTCACCTCGAGGGGCTAACCAATAGCGTTGTAGTGCTGATTTGAATCTTAGCCGGACGCAGAAGTCCGATTCAACCCGCCTGCATTCGCGGCGGGTTTCTTCGCTTCGGTGCCGCACTCGGGGCAGCGGTCAGGCGAGGCGCGGAGGTCGTAGCCGCAGTTGGAGCAGTGTCCCGGACCACGGCGGATCGACCGCCGATGGTGAAGCCACCAGAGCGTCGGCAAAACCGCCGTCGCCAGGATAAGGTAGATCAGCGGCACCCCCACGACGCTCGTTGAATCCGCCGTGCCCCCATTTCGTGCGTATGCAAAACCGGCAAATTCCCATTTTCGAAGGCCACTTGAAAGAATATTTCGGGCCGACGCCTCCAAGTGCTGGTGCGTCAATGGGCCGTAATGCACGACCAGCCTGCCGTCCACGTTCACGATGACGTCCATGTCGCTGGGCCAAGCCAATCGATAGATCAAATATCCGCCCAGCAGCAGCGACAGCGCAGAGAGAATGGTGAACAATCGGGAGATCATGCTTTCGCCCTTATGATCAGTGGGACCGTCCCGCACTCGGGGGAGGCGTTGGGGTCATCCGCGACGGTATCGCTTCGGACCCATACCACTATCGTCGCGGCGCACAGCACCAACGACAGCGCGGTCATCAGTCCGAAGGCCCGGCGGAACATGGGCACATCATACCGCCGGTGCCGCAATAAGCGGCTAGGTGATTCGCACGACTTTGGCGTGCCGATTACAAAGCTGCTGACGCGCAGCAATAGCAATAAATGGCCGATTCGAGCGTTCCGAAGAGACAAGGCGTTTGCACGTCATAGGTTTGGATCGAGCGAATGGCGGGCGGAGCCGGAGCGAATGGAGCAACCTTATGAACTTGTCTCGTTTTGCGGCGTCCGCCTGTGCCGCGTTTGTGCTTGTGTCCGGTTCGGCGTGGGCGGGGCCGGCCAAAACGGCTGGTGGCGGCGCCAGTCCGGTCGGTCATAATCATGCCCATGGCAAGGCCCGGCACGGCAAGCACCATCACGGAAAGCATCACCACGCCATGCACAACCAGAAGCACGGCGGGCACCGGCATCACGCCGGGTAGCGCCCGTCTCAGAGGCATTAAGAGCAAGAGCGCTTCCCGCCCGGAGGGGCGTGAACGCCGGCAGCCGCCGCGACATCGGTCGCGGCGGCTGCGTTTTTTCTGCCCTTGAGCATGCTAAAAACCACCGCTGACACCTCCACCCCCGCTCCGGCATCCTTGCCATAGCATGCTTGTATCAACTATATTGATGAGGTCCCTGCATGGAGGACGCTTGAACAACGGACCCCAGGTCTCCCACCTCGACTTCAATGGATTGATCAGTCGGGAGTGGATCTCCGCCAACGGCGTCGGAGGCTATGCCTCTTCGACGATTCCGTCCCTCAACACCCGCAAATACCACGGGCTGCTCGTCGCCGCGATGGCGCCGCCCGTCCGGCGGATGGTCCTGCTGTCGCGCGTGGAAGAATCGCTCTTCTCCGACGGCAAGCGCTGGGACCTTTCCTCCAGCGAATACCCCGGCACGGTCAGCCCGCAGGGCCACCAGCGCCTCCGCGCCTTCAGCACCCTCCCCTTCCCGCGCTGGGCGTATCAGTGCGACGGATGGACGCTCGAAAAGCAGCTCCGCCTGATTAAGGGCGAGAACACCGTCGTCCTCACCTACACGCTGCTGGGCGGCGACCGCACCGCGTCGCTGGACCTGCGGCCGCTGTTCGCCTTGCGCCCGATTCACGAGTTGATGCAGCAATGGAACGGCCGGCCCGCGGCCGAAGAGCGCTCGCCGCGGCATTACCGCATCCCCGCGACGCTGCGCACGCCGGAGCTTTTCTTCGCGCATACGGGCGCGTTTGAGGCGCGGGGGGATTGGTATTTGAACACGGTCTATCGCCGCGAGTTTGAGCGCGGGTATGCGGGGATGGAAGACCTGTGGAGCCCGGGGACGGTGCAGTTCGCGCTGTCGCCCGGGCAGCCGGCCCATTTCGTTTGCTCGACCGATCCGATCGAGCTGCAGCGCGCCGTGGCGCTGGCGGACGAGCAGTCCGCCGCCGCGGCTTACGTCACGGCGCCCGTGTCTCCGTCTTCTTCGCGGCCGGCCGCGCCGCTGTCGCCCGACCCGGCGTTTGATGCGCTGCTGCGTGCGGCGGCGCAGTTCGTCGTCGCCACTCCGTCCGACGGTTCGGGAGAAAGGCCCTCCGAAAAGAGCGTTACGACTATTGGCCACTACCCTTGGGGCCCGCCGTTGCCCCGGTCGGCGCTGGTCGGGTTTTCGGGGCTCTTCCTCGTGCCCGGGCGGTTCGCCGAGGCGCGGGCGCTACTGCTTTCCATGGCGGCAAGCGAACAGCGCGGGCTGATGCCGACCGTGCTTCCGGAGGACGGCTCCGCGCCGCTCTATAACGGCGCGGACGTTTCGCTCTGGTTCGTCAACGCGGTGTGGGAATATTTCCGCTACACGTCCGACGTCGCGACGCTCCGCCGGCATTTGCTCGATACCGTGCTGAAGATCGTCGACCGCTATCGCGGCGGCACGGCGCTGGGCATCGGCGCCGACAGTGAAGGCCTGCTCCAGACCCGCGCCCCCGGCGTCGCAACGACGTGGATGGACGCGAAAGTCCGCGACTGGGTGCTCACGCCCCGGCAGGGCAGGCCGGTGGAGCTCAACGCGCTGTGGTACAATGCGGTGTGCTGCGCCGCCGAGCTATCGGAGCGCTACGGCTCGCACGACCGTGCCGCCGAGCTGGCGAGCTTCGCCCGAGGGATCAAGGACGCCTTCAACCGCCGGTTCTGGAACGAATCACTGGGCTGCTGCTACGACGTGGTGGAGGACCTGGGGATGGACCCGAGCGTGCGGCCCAATCAGTTATTCGCCATCAGCCTGCCGTTCGCGGCGTTGTCACTGGAGCGACATTCGCGGCTGCTGAACAAGGTGCGCGACGAGCTGCTGACGCCCGTGGGCATGCGCACGCTTTCGCCGCGCGAATCGGCGTACGTCGGGCGGCACGAAGGCAATGTGGTTTCGCGCGACCGAGCGCTGAACGGCGGCTCTGCGCAGCCATGGCTGCTGGGGCCGTACGTCTCCGCCGTCCTGCGCGTCCGCGGCCGAGGCGAGCCCGCGCGGGCCGAGGCGCTTGCCGCCTTGGAAGGATGCCTGGCCTATATGTTGAACGAGGGCCTGGGCCAGCTCTGCGAGCTGTTCGACGGCGACGCCCCGCACCGCCCCGGCGGCGCGACCGCCTGCGCCGCCGCGGTGGGGCAAATCCTCCGCGCTTATACCGAAGACGTGCTGGATCTGGGCCCGGCCATCCCCTTTCCCAGCGGGATCAGCCTAAACGACCTGGGCATTTTGGAAGCCCCGCCCAAAGTGACAAATCCGGCATAAGGCTCAGACGGGCTAAAGCACAGGGTTGGTGCAATTCCCGCTACGAGAATGGCTAACTCGGACCGTGAAAGCTATGATTCAGCTATGGCGGCGATTTCCCGTGAGCAGTTTGTCGAACAGGTCTTGCGCGTTGTGCCCGAGAAGTTCCCGCTGGTGAAGCTGGCGCGCGGGGATGACCCATTCTCCCTTCGCGTAAACGGACACGTCGTTTCCCTGGAAAACATTTACCGCCTGGCCGTGCTTCACCCCGAAGAGATGCGCCACCACATTGAGCGGTGGGTTGTGGAGTTGCTGCGGGCGGCAGAGGGCACGCCGGACCGGACGGGAACGTTTGAGCAGCTCAAGGAGCGGATTTTTCCGATGGTTCTGCCCGAGGACGCCGGGCCGGCTCACCGCGAGACGGTCAGCCAGTCGCTCATCGAAGGCCTGCGAATCGCCTACGCGATCGACAGCGACCGGACGATCGCCTACATCCCCCAGTCGCAGTTCGAAGCCTGGAACGTGACGGAAGACGACCTGCACGACGTTGCTCTGGAGAACCTGGTTTCACACAGTGAGACGATGGTCGCGTCCGCCGCCCAGGACGAGAGCGGGAAGATCAGCCTCATCCTCTTCCAGACCGGCGACGGCTACGACGCCAGCCGCATCCTTCTGCCGACGCTGCACGACCGCCTAAAGGAACACCTCGGCAGCCCCTTCGCCGCGGCCATCCCCACGCGCGACATCCTCCTGTGCTTCCGCAACGACGCCGAGACCATCGCCCGCCTGCGCGAGCAGATCTCCGAGGATTACCAGAACATGCCGCACCAGGTCACCGACCGCCTGCTGCTGGTCACACCCGACGGCATCGCTGTGATGTGAGGGTGTGGTATTCCGTGGCATGGGCGGCTCGCCCATGAGTCGCGGTACTCCGTGACGTTCGATCCGTACCCGGATCGAAGAAAGCTCGAGCGCAGCAACCTCTTTGGCGAGGATTCGAAGAGTCGCTTCGCTCTTGCTTCTTGGCATGAGTACATGCCAATGCTGCGGAATACCGCTGCCACGGGCGGGCCGCCCGTGCCACGTAATGTTGTCGATGCCGTTTCGCATCGCCCTTCCATTTCCCATTGCTTGTCCTATTATCTGATCCCTCTTTCGGCGGCGTGAAAGCGTTGGTCGACGGAGATGACTTCCTGCAAAAGTAGGATTTGAACCCAAGATAAAGGAACTCCCGAAAATGTCC
>JAQGHH010000106.1 GCA_028288945.1 Phycisphaerales bacterium | reverse complement strand
TCCCCTTCCGTCCGTGGCTTCCATCCGATACTCTTTCGCTCCGACGCAGATTTGATCCCGCGAAGGCCTCAACTGGAGAACCCACCATGCACTTTCTGGCACCACTGGTCGTCCTGCTTTCGGTGATCTCGCCGACGCGCACCTGGTATGCGCCGTCGCAGCCTTTGACGGTGGACGTGAAGTCGGCGGGGGAGTCGAAGCTCGTCCTCACCGATTTCACGACCGGCAAGCCGATCGACGCCAAAGCGCCCGCCGAGGTGACCGGCGACAAGACGGTCAACCTGAAGGAACTCTTCGCCGAGGTTTCCGCGCCCGGCACGTACGTGTTGTTCGTGGTGCCCAAGGGCAAGCCGTTGGCCGAGTTTGAAGGGACGCCGCTGCTCATCGAAGTGCGTTCCGACCATCGGCGGGGCGCTCCCGCGGAGCCGGAGGTCACCAAGGTCGGCCCGCTCGAATACGCGGTGATGACCACCGAGAAGGGCCCGCTGACGATGATGTTCTACTACGACGTCGCGCCGAACACCGCCGCCAGCTTTTTGCACCTCGCCCGCACCGGCTACTTCGACGGCCTGACCTTCCACCGCATCGTCCCTGGCTTCGTCCTGCAAGGCGGCGACCCCAAGGGCGACGGCACGGGGGGCCCCGGGTTCACCATGCCTGCCGAGTTCAGCGACCGTCCGCACCTCGAAGGCGTCCTGTCGATGGCCCGGCAGGGCGATCCCAATGAACCCGCCGCGATGCCCCGCGCCGAATTCGCCAATAGCGCCGGCAGCCAGTTTTTCATCTGCATCGACTACGCGAACACCAAGGGACTTGACCGCAAGTACACCGCCTTCGGCCGTGTGGTGGACGGGCTGAAAGCCGTAAAGGAAATCGCCGCCACCCCCCTGTCCGACCCCAGGAACGGCAAACCCGCGACGCCGCAGCCGATCCAGAAAGTGGAAGTCAAGCCCGTCACCGCCGCCGAGAACCCCTACGCCGAGTTCCTCCACCTGAAGGAACCCGCCACCCCGGGAGCGCCCGCAAAGTAGTCGCCCCCGAACGGCCACAAGCCAAAACCGGGACGGGTCCAGTATTTAATTGGACCCGTCCCGGTTTTGTGTTTTGTCGCGGCGTTTGGGTTACGCGCCCACGAAGATCGGCTTCAGGTGGCGGTCGAAGATGTTCCTTGTCACGTTCTCGGCGATCGTCGGCTCGTATTGTTCCAGGGCACTCGTGTACCGTTCGCCCATTTGGGCGGCGACTTTGTAGCCGACGTGGAGCAGTTGGCGGACACTGAGGTTGTATTGGGGGTTGCGCTGGTCATGGCGCAACGCGGCGGCGTACTGGTCGCCGGTCCAGCGGGCGACATCTTCCGCCGTGGGGAGCTTCGCCTTGTCGATGTCGATCACGCTGGCGTAGGGGCCGCACAGCTCGTCGAAGCGGCCGAGCGCCTGGCCGTAAACATCCCGGGCGATTTGCAAACCTTCGCCGCCAGCCGTGGCCAGGCCGATCAATTCTTCCAGCCAGGTCGTCCCGGCGGTCTTCACATGCAGCCCCGCGCCGCGCGTTTGCACCGCCTTACGGATGGCGGCGTAAATCGAGAACTTGTCGCTGCCGGAATGCACGGAAAGCTTGAGGTTCCCCGGCAGGCCGAATTCCCTGATGGCGTGGGCGATGACCGCCAGATCGTCGTTGAATTCCTTCTCGAACTGCGCGACATCGCCGACGTAATCGACGCCCTTGTTGAAGCGGCCGGTGAATTTCGGCGCGACCGTCTGCACGGGGATCTTCTGCTCCGCGAGCGCCGCGAGGATGAAGAAAAGCTCAACGGGCGTCTGCGGCTGATCGGTTTCGTCCATCGACACTTCCGTGACGAAATTGCCCTTGCCCTTCGCGGCCTCGATGTGCCGGTAAATCCGGCCCGCCTCCTGTGCGGCAAAAAGGTACTTGCGTGCGATGGCCTCGATCCGGGCAGCCGACACGTCGAGCGCGCCGCTTACGCCGGGGATCTTCAGGGAGCCCGCGTACTTGCTGTAGCTGGAGACGAAGGCGCGGACGTCGCCGTCCGCCGCCGGCTTGGCGATGAAATCGGCGACGTCGAGCGTGAAGAAATCGCTGGAGGGGATGAAGTTGTCCACCGTCTTGACGCCAATGTGGTCGGCGTCGACGAAATACGCGCCCTTCCATCCCAGCGCCTTCACCGCGGCATCCGCCTCCACGCGCACGCTCGCCGGCTCGCTGTGGACAATGAGGTGCTCGCGGTTCGATTTATTCCAGACGGGGGAAACATCGACGCCAAGTGCCCTGGCTTTGACGAAAGCGGCCAGTTGCGCCTTGCCTTGATGGGCGAAGCGGTCGCCGATGCCCATGCTGAATTTCGGGAGGTCCATGAGTCGCCTCGAAGTTGAAGGGGGATGGATGATCGCCCGCCAATCCGGTCCGTGGCGGCGGGCAGGCCGAACAGTACAGCAACGGGCCGGAGTCGCCAAGGTTTAGGGTTCAGTAAATGCGAGGATGGAGGATAGAGCATAGAGGATGGATTCAGGGCCATCCTCTATATGCTCTATCCTCCATCCTCGTGTTTTCGGAAGCCCGAGCGCCTCGCATACAATGCGCGAATGGAAAAGGACCGGCCTTCATCGGTGCTGTTCCTGGTCGCAGTGACGAAGCTGCTTAAGGCGGCGTTGCTCGTGGCCGTCGCGGCCGGGGCGCACAAGCTTCTGCACCATGACGCGGAAGAGGTAATTCGCCATTGGGCGCACGCCGTGCGGGTGGGCCCGGCGAGCCACTGGCTGGACGCCGCCATCGCGCGGGTGACGGGCATGAGTGATCGGCGGCTGGAGGTGATCAGCATCGCGACGCTGCTCTACGCGGCGTTGTTCGCGACCGAAGGCGTGGGGCTGCTACTCCGCCAGCGTTGGGCGGAGTATCTCACCGTGGTTTCGACTTCATTGCTGCTGCCGCTGGAAGTGTACGAGCTGGTTCGTCGGTGGCATGTTTCGAAGGTTCATGTTTCGAACGTTGTGGTGTTGGTGCTGAATCTGCTGATCGTCGCGTACCTCGCCTGGCGGCTGTGGAAAACCGACAAGCGCGCGAGGCGGCGAGGATGAGCGGCACGCCTCTACGGTGGCACGAGCGCCCTCGCCCGCGTTGTCCCGGCATCAACTTTCCGTGGCCAATACGAAAAGATATGGGCGGGGCCCCATCGGGGGTTTACCCCTACTCCGTAATTTCTTCGGTCGGCTCGGCGAGTTGCAGCCGGCTGCCCGGGACGGCGATGCGTTCGTACGCACGGCCGCCGCACTTGGGGCAGGCGCGGGGGGCGCCCAGCCCGTCTTCGGTTTCGTAGCCGCACCCGCGGCATTGCAGGCGGGTAACGGGGACCACCGGGCCGGGCCGGCGGTAGGGGTCGAAGGTGAGGAAATGGGAGTCGCCGCTGAAGCGGTCCGTGCCGATGGACATGAGCATTCCTTCCGTGGATTAAAAAGCGCGACCTGAAATCTTCCCAGTGGTGTCCGCCTCGGCGGCAAAGCTCATACCAGCCCCGCCCGCCGCCGGCCGGAAGGGCCGCTACGACAATTGAGCGGTGGTTGATTCTGATATTCCCTATGTTTGCTGAAATCCCTTGTCCGTCAGCTTGGCCGGGACCCGCGCGCGTGTGCGGCATCACGCCTGCTCCTTTGCGAGCGGGCTTCTCAGGTAATCCCGCCTCGCAGGACGGTCCTCCACAGGCGGCGCGCCGGCTTCCGTTTGTCCACTTCACGTTTGCGGGTTTTCCTGAATGGACGCCCCGCCTTGCGAAGCGCATGGTCGGACCTACGAGTGCGCCGACCGGATTTCTGTTGCCGGGGTCGGCACGGGGGCGGCGGCTCGGTGGACGCCTCGGCGGGAGATGCTCCCGTCCGATGCAAGAAAGGAAGCGGATCATGACCAAGCGCGCAACAACTCTCGTATCGATCGCCGCCGGCCTGGCGCTGGGCGCGGGGAGCTTCTGTTGGTCGCAGGACCAGCAGGCCCAGCAACAGCAGCCGGCCCAGCCCGATCCGAGCGCCCAGCAGCCGCAGGGCGCCCAGGGAACAGACCAGGATGAGCAGCAGATGCATGCGGCCATGAAGGAATGGCGCCAGCAGGTGAAGCAGGTCATCCAGCAAGGCGGGCCGACCGCGCCCGATAAACTGTTCCTCCTGCACACCGCAATGGAGAGCAAGTTCGACAGGAAGGTGAACGAGACCGCCGCCCAGAAATCGCAGAACCCGCAGGTGAAGCAGATCGCCCAGCGCATGCTGCAGGACAGTCAGCAGATGCAGCAGCAGCTCCAGCAAGCCGCCCAGCAGGCCGGCGTGCAGATCCCGCAGACCGATTCGACGGGCGTCAAGGACAGCATGATTCAGATGTACACCTCACTGCCGGCCGACCAGTTTGACCAGCGGTACATCGCGTACGTCAACTCCTGCAAAGCCCGCGACCTCGCCGCGTTCCAGGCCGAGGCGCGCATCGCCCAGGTCCCGGCGGTGAAGCAATTCGCCCAGCAGGCGCTGCCGACGATCCAGCAGCACCAACAGCAGGTGCAGCAGACGGCGACGGCTCTGGGCGTGATCGCCCCGGGCGAAGCCGTCCCCGCCGGCGGACAAATTCCGGGCGGATCGTCGGGCGGCGGCAAATAAGCACGCCTCACACCCGCAAAATTTTTCCGGGGGAACCTCGGGGGACGGCCTACCAAGCCGTCCCTCGTCTTTTTGCGCAGCTGGATTAGATGCGGCTTCGCCTAGGCGGAGAAGCCCGGGAGAAACTCCCGATAGCCGGGCTCTGCAAGGGTATGTTAAGGATGACCCCGTCTACTGCCTCCTCCTTTCCCGGCGACTCCGCCGTTCCCATAGCGGCGGAGTCGTTTTTTCGTCACCGGGTAACCGGTGTCCGCACGTGGCTCATTCGCATCGCCGCCATGCCGAGAAAATCGAAAGCCGAGACGCCGAAAGGCTGAGGAAGAACGAAGGGAGGGGATTGATTGTTTTGAGGCATGAAGCCGTCGAACTTCTCAGCCAAGACCCGCGCTTTTCCGCCCTCTCCCCTCCTACCTCTGCGTCTCGGCGCCTCGGCGTTCGATTACTTTCAAATCACTAATCGCGCAAAAATCACCGGCCCGCGGGTTCCTTGCCCAGCAGGCGAAAAAGTAGCTTTTTGCCGTACAGGGTGACGCGCTCGCGGACGGTGTCATCGGGGACTTCGCCCTCCACGCCCAGTTCCTTGATGCTCACGGGAACGGTGCCTTCCCCCGGCTTCAGGATCACCCAGGCGACGGCCTTAATAAGTTGGTCTTTCTGGATGTCGCCCTTCAATCGCTCGAAGACGATGTACGGAATCTCGGCCTCCTGCGGGTCCTGGATGACGTCCGCCACGGCGCAAACGCCCAGCAGGTTCCGCACGCGCTGGCCGGTGTCGGCGACCTGACCGGGCTTCCAGTCCGCCAGCGCCTCCTGCAATACCTCCATCCGCTTTTTCCCCTCGTCGTCCAACCGATTCAAATCGGCGGCGAGCGGGATCACGGTCCCGTTGTCGTCCGGCACGTCGTCGTAAGTAATGCCTTTGATCTGGGCATCCGTGATCTGGTCCCAAAACTGACCGGGCTTCACCGCGACTGCCGGGGCGATCGCGGGAGCGGAAATGGGTGACGGATTCGGTGCGATGGCGACCGTGTCGGGACGGGTCGCCGGGCCGGGGACCAGCGTGGTGAGCAGAGCGGTGCCAGTGCCTTCAGTGATGGGCTTAAGCCGGCCCGTGCGCTCGGCGGCGACACCCACCGCGGCCCACGCCACGAGTGCGACTGCCACCCACCCCTTGGCGGGGCCACTGAGCTTTTGCCCGACGTCCCAGCGGAAGAGTTTTCCACCCGCGAGGCAGGAGGCCAGGCCAATGACGGTCAGCGCGAGCAGGCCGAAATGAGCCGCCGAAAGTCCCGGCCCGCGCTGGCAGGCGTCGAGGGCCTCGACGGCGTAGCGTCCCGGGAAAAACCCCGCGACGTGCTGCGCCCAGGGTGGCAGCCGATAGAGTGGCACCCCCACGCCGCCGATCATGATCATCGGCAGAAACACCGCCTGCCCGAGCGCCTGCACCGCCGGCACCGTGTTGGCCAGCATCGCGATCACGAGCCCCAATCCGAGGAATGAAAATGCGACGAAAGTAAATGCAACTAGCATCTGCAGCGGATGCGTGGGAAATGTCGTGTTGTACTTCCAGTTCGCGAGTAAGACCTGCAGAACGGCAGCCGTCAGGACAAGCACGAATCTCGCAACCATGGAGCTGAGCAGGATCCCGCCGATGGCGGTTGGCAGCAGACGATAACGCCGCCACACGCCGCGTTCCCGCTCGGCGACCATGGCGGTGGGCATGCCGAAGCACGCGCCGCCCAGGACGGTGATCGTGAGCAGTTGCCCCATCTCCCGCACGAGCGGCGGATTGCCGCTACGGAACACGCTGCCGAAGGCGAACAGGAAAAAGACCGGGACCACGTACCCGTAGACGATCGCCTGCTTGCTGCGGAAGTTGAGCTTGAGGGTGAGGAGCAGATGGTGGAGTAAGCCATTCATAAACGTTGTCTGTCTGCCCAAATCCAGCCCCGGAGGGGCGAAAGACCTTACCCCACGGCGCAAGCCGTGGGGTAAACGGATCGTCAATGGTTAGCCCCGGAGGGGCGTAAGAAGCGTTCGACCCATCGTGTATGAATCGAACCTCTCCGTGTCCGACACTTCTTCCGCCGCTCCGGGGCTGATTATCTTTCTCCGCCGACCACCCACGGCTCGCGCCGTGGGCTAAGATTTTCCGCCCCTCCGGGGCTGAATGCGTGAACATTCACACGTAATCTCTGTGCCTGTCGCATACCTTCGTAGAATCAAACCCCGCGGATTTCCGCAGGGCATTCAAAGTCACTCGCGGAGGCTGCTGCCCGTGAGTTCGATGAACACGTCTTCCAGTGACGGACGGGTGATCTGGAGGTCGATCAATTCATTGTTCGAGGCCTCGAGCATTCGGACCAGTTCGATCACGGTCTGGCTGACATTGCCCGATTTTAGATGCGCCCGGCCATTGACCGATTCCACCTGCCGCACGCCCGGCAGCGCGCCCAACCGGCCGGCGTCGAGCGGGCGGGCGGCGTGCACGACGATCCGCGGCAGCGCTGCGGCTTTGGCGATCAGCTCGTCGGGCTTGCCGATCGCGATCACTTTGCCGTGGTCCACGATCGCCACGCGGTCGCAGAGGGCGTGCGCTTCTTCGATGTAATGCGTTGTCAGGAGCACTGTGCGTCCCTCGCGGCGCATGTCCAGGATCGACGCGTGCAAGTCCCGGCGGGATTGCGGGTCGAGGCCGGTCGTCGGCTCATCAAGGAACAGAACTTCCGGCTCGTTGACGAAGGCGAGCGCGAGCGCCAGCCGCTGGCGCTGTCCGCCGGAAAGGGTGTCGAAGAACGAGTCGGCCTTTTCTTCCAGCGCAAACCGTTGGATCAACTGCTCGACGCCGGCCCGCTTCGGGTAGAAGGCG
>JAQGHH010000079.1 GCA_028288945.1 Phycisphaerales bacterium | reverse complement strand
ATGCCGCGGGAATGAGCCATAGCTGCGGGTGCTGCGTGATGCCCCATCCCGACATCCCCGAAAGCACGCTCCAGAGCGCGCCGTTGGCGGCCATCGCGGCAATCAGCCCGAAGGTGAACGACCTTCGCAGCGCTGCCAGCATTGCGTAGAAAACGCAAACCGTCAGCAACAACCCGGCGAAGCTCACGTGCACGTGCGGCCCCGGCAGCCAAAAACCGATCACCGGCAGCAAGGGCAGAAAGATTCCAGTGCGCATCAGCGGCTCGGAGAGAATGAGGCGTTGCTGGCGGGCAAACAATTCCCCCGCGCCGACGCCCGCGAACGCGATGGCCATGACGATCAGCGGCCAATACTGCTGGAATACGCCGCCGAATAATTGGGGCTCGGTCAGTCGTAGATGAACGAAGGCCAGCGCGAGCAGCGCCTCGGCTGCATAGACACAACGGACCCGAAGGCAGTCGGACAATCCCGTCGCCTCGCCCAGCCGAAGGGCCGCAATGAGCGCTCCGGCGCATCCGGCCAGCAGCACCAGGAGCACGGTGAGCATCATGGGTGTGCTCACATGGAAACCGGGAACTGCGGCCCGGCCGAATCCCTCAAGCAGCAGGATGCCGGCCAGGCATATCGTGGTAACGACCGCCAATGGTTCCGTGAGCCTTCGGGCCGCGCGTGCCCACAACCCGCCTGCCCCGAAGATCCGCGACAACCCGGCGGCGTAGAACGCGGTTATCACTGCGAAAGTCGTAAAGACAACGACGAGCCGTTCCAGGGGAAGCAAGCCGTGGGGATCCATCCAAGCCCAACCGAGCGCGACCGCGGCGGCGCAAAGCGTAATTAGCGCCGCCGGGCGCAATGAGGAGGGGCGGTTCCGCTCCGTGAGCAGCGCGAGCATCGGCGCTTGGAGGATTGCGACCGCGGCCGTCAACAGACGCGCCCAAATCGGGGGGAACGTGAAGTCGGACCAGAGGGCAATCGCGAGGACCGCTAGCGCAACACACAGGTTAGCCGGGGCGAGCCAGGCGAGCGATGTCTTTGAGCCCGGATCGGCCGGTTCGCCAGCCATTCCAAGCCCGCGGAGGATTTCTCGAATACGAATCCGTTGGTTCCAGATGGCCGCGGTTGCGAGCGTGTAAATGCCCAGCGCGATTCCCGCGCGCCAGACCAGCCAATCCCCGCGGGCGGCCAGGGCGAGCCCCGCGCTGATTGCGGTCAGGCCCATGACGTAGAGGCCGGGCATGGCATAGTGCGCCGTTGGGTCCGATGTGGAAGCGGCGAATAATCCCGCAGCAGCCAGCATCGCCAGCCACATGACGATTGGATCGGGCATCGCGCCGTGGCCGGCCACCTGGCCCGCCAGCATGAGTGCCGCGACTGCCGCACAGGCCAGGCCCGCGCCGATGGCGGCGACATGGTGGTATGGCGGCCAGCCGCGAATGCGCACTGCCGCGGATGGGCGGAAGATTTGCAGTTCCAGCACGAGCCACGCGACGCCGGGCAGCGCCGCCGCGATTGCCTGCACGCACAGAAGGTTGAGGAACCCGTCTCCGCCCAGAGTTGTGCCGCGGCATACGAACCACATCCAGGCGGTAAGGTTCAGTAGTAATCCTGCGGCATAAAGGAATGCCGGCCGCGAACCCCAGCAGGCGATGGTCGTTGCCAATAGCGCGACGGCCAGCGCCGCCCCCATCGACCACCACGGCGCCGCGGGGTCGCCGGCCAGCGCGCGAATCCCCAGTGCGACCGCGAACATGCCAATTCCAAATGCCCATCGAGTGGCCTCGCGGTGAACCATCTCGGCTCCGGCAACAATCGTTGGGACCATGGAAGAGGCGGGTCGTTGATAGGAAAGAACCGTTGCGCCACTGGCAGGTGGGGTGCCTGTGACAAGAGGATTGGTCGCTGCAGCGACGGCCGAGGCGGGCCAGAAGACGACGGCCGCCCCGGACCGCGCCTGACGGATAAACCACCATCCGATGCCGAGCATCGCCCAGGCGAGGAGGGTGTTTGCGGCCAACATCGCGTGGTAACCGAGCCATCCCTGCCTCGAGTTGGAAACGAGCGACAAGCCCTCCATCATTGCCAGTGCGAGCCCGCAGAGGCCGAGGGTGCGGAATGTCGGTCTGTCGCGTTGCAGCGACTCCAGCCAGACGGCCGCCGAGATCGCGGCCACGAGGGCGGCCCAGCCAGAGCCCCCGCCAGCGTCCATAATGAACGGGCCGGCCAACGAAGGCGATAGAACGATCAGCAAGCCGGCGGCGAAAACGACCAGCATGCTCAAACCCAGCCCGATTTTCACTTGCACTTTTAAGGGTCCGGGAATCCGACCTGAATCACGTCCCAGCGCGCCTGCGATCGTGCGCGCTGCCAGCCATGCCAGTGCGAACCCGGACATCGTCAGACTGTTGATCTGGAAGAGGCGCACCATCGACAGCGGCTCGCGCGAAGTGGTCAGCGAGAGCAGATAAGCCAAGGTCGCCGTGAAGCAGAGCACCAGCGACGCCGCGAACGCATGGCCCGGCGAGCGCTCGCGGATTGCGTTGCCGACCAACACCATCGCGACGACCAGCAGCGGAATCGCATACGACAAGGATGGGCCGATCCTCGCGAAGAACGACGCTGACGACGGGCCTGTGATCGGTTCGCCCGACAAGGCGGCGATCGCGGGATAGCCGGTAAGCACGAGGACCGGCAATATGCCCAGGATATCCAGAGTTCCGCGCACGAGTTGGGTGAACGTCCGATCCCCAGCGTCGCCTTCATTTCCCCCCAGCCCGAGCGAACGCGGCAGGCGCTGGCGAAGCCAGAGAGGCACGGAGCCGAGAAGGATGAAAAACGCGGCCAGCCAGCGCATGGCCGCGGCGCTGGCGCCCACCCCGGCCTCCCGCGCTGCCAGGAGCGGGCAGGCCGCCCACAGGGTGATGAGCAGCGCAAGCACCGCGAAAGCCACGCCGGCGCGATTGACAGGCCGGGCTCCCTCCAGGGGTTTCGCGGAGGGTGATCGCACTGTCGAATGCAATCGGAGTGCTTCCAACCACGCGCCCGCGAAGACCGTGATCAATGTCGCCAGCAGCCACCACGACCCGGCTCCGATTGCACGACTCGCTTGTGAATCCAGGCCAACTGGTGCGTTGCCCGCGGTCGCCCGGGACAACTCGGCGACGATGGCCGGCCCGACCCCGGCCAGTGACAATCCCAGCAACGCGAGCAGCAGCACCGCCGACAACCCACGGTCAAGAGGCCAGGGCGAATCCACAAGTCGAACGAGGCGGTTACGAACGGAAGACGCGCCGGCATCATTCCCGTCATGGGCGGCGCTGCCTGGCGGGCCGGCGTTTGCGGACACACTTTTCAAGACCAGGCGGAAAATCGTCCACGCCAGGCAGAACAGTGCCAGCGCCACGGCTTGCGCTTGGATCGTCCAGGGATCGAGCAGCGGAGCGCTCGATCCCTGAAACCACACGCGGCCAGTCAATCGCGACGTGACGGCGATCACCAGTCCCCCTGCGAGCAGCGCCTGGGCAGCCACGAACAGCCCGGGAACCGATTCGATGAACGCGACCGCGAACCAGATCGCCGCCGCGATGAAAACGGTCGCCGACACGCGCCCCACGGCTGAATACGAGACGCCCGCCAGCGCGACTGCCGCCGCAGCGCCCGCGCCCCCGATGGCGATCCAGCAGCCGGTCGCGGCAAAAAGGCGCTTGCCCTTTTCGCCAAGCCGCCCGGCCAGCGCGTCCGCGAGGGTTGCGATGGCTGCCGCGGCCAGAAGGGCGGCGGACAAGGGATCATGCGTGACGCGGCGCGATACGAATCCCTGCACCATCGCGGCGAGCAGCATTCCCCATCCGGCCCACGCCGCGTCAATGCGAGCCGTTCTCCATGCCAGCGTAAACGCCATTGCGCCGTACGCGAGATACACCCACGTCGCGCCTGGCGGATCACCAAGCTTCCCGAATCCGCCCCACGTCACCATTACCACGCTCAGAGCGGCGGCGAGGATGCCGACCGTTCCGTAAGGGCGGGCATGGGCCAATCGCCCCCGGCGGATGAACCACTCCCGCCCGCACGCCAGCAGCAGGACCAGCGGGACCAGCACGGCGCCGCCGATGGGCTTGAGCAGGGCGTCGAGCGTTTGCCGTGGATCACCCGTTGTCCACGGGAGGTTTCCGCGCATGAGGTGGAACCCGAGGAGCCACGCGAGAACGAGGCAGGGCAGTGCAAGAAAGTGGGCGGCGGGGATATCGTAGAGCAGTGCGAGCGCGGTGAGGACGAGAAAATCACAGACGGCGACCGGGAGCATGCCCGCGGGGTCGGGCCAGGCGAGCGCAAGGCCCGCCAGGAGGACGCCCGCGCCAGCGATCGCGACCGCGGTGCCGGCGGTGCGCACCTTGGCGAGCGATGCGGCCGTGACCCGTTGCCAGATGAGCAGGCCGCTAGCGAGTGCCGGCACACCTGCAAGACTAATCAGCGGCGCGAGTCTGCGGAGAGCGAACAGGGGGTCGTGGGACAGCGAAACGAGCAGCCCTACCGCCAGAATCGTGCCGAAGCTCAGCACGCCCAGTAGCAGAAAGATCGCGTTTGCGCCGGGGGCGTGGATTGTCTTCCATTGCCGGGCCCGGCGGAGCATCCACGCGCTGACAGCGCCGTAGCAGCCGATCGGCAGCACCGCGAAACTGTAGAGCTGGGCGGCCGACAGTTGCGGAATTCCCGCCGCGTAGCGCAGGGCGAGTAGTGACGCGCAGAGTCCGCAGACGCCGGTCGTGAGCATCTCGGGCCAGAAGGGCGCGATGACCTTGCCCGCCTGCCACACGAGCCAGCCGAACAGAGCAAAAGCAACCAACTCAGCCCCCAGAGTCAAGACGCCCGGCGGCCCCCCCTTGGTGAACGCGGCGAAGGCCAGAAAATTCAGCGGCACCAGCAGCGTGGCGATCAGTAAAATTCCCCGGCTCGTGGTCGGCAGCTTCCAGCGGTGCTCGGTATACAGGCCCAGTCCGAAAAGGCCGGCCGTCACCGCGGTAAAGACGGAGAACTGCAACCACGGCAGCGCCTGGATCTGTCCCCAAAAGCTGATGACCAGCGCCACCGAGCAGCCGACGATGAGCAGCCCGCCGACGAGCTCGCCCCAGCGGATGTTCTTTTCTTCCATGAACGCCGCGAAGACTTCCGACAACGGCCGGCGGGGCTTGGGAGGCGCCGCAGGAGTGGCAGGGGGGCGCGGCGGCACGGGCAGCCGTGGCGGGGCGGTGATCTCCGGTGCAGATGGAATGCCCGGCGCGGGCTCGAAAACGGAATCTGCGAGGACCGGAGGGAGCGATTCCGAATGCTCCGGCAGAACGGGCGACTCCAACGGGAAGCCCCGGTCATCGAATTGCGGGGGCTCGCCGGACTCTTCCTCCACGGGTAAGGCAGGTAGCGGAGGCAACGGCGGCGGGAGCTGCGGCGACTGGGGCTGCGGCCCCCCGTGCATTAAGCCCTGCATTGCCGATCGTT
This sequence comes from Phycisphaerales bacterium, assembly GCA_028288945.1. GTDB lineage: Bacteria > Planctomycetota > Phycisphaerae > Tepidisphaerales > Tepidisphaeraceae > RYN-428. The sequence continues at coordinate 1,089 of JAQGHH010000079.1, read as the reverse complement.
TTTGCTCTGCACGGATTGCCGCATACACCTTCGCGTAAGTGTCGGTGTCGATCAGCCCCGCATTACGGAAACGGGTGAGGTAGCCGGCCGTCCGCGTCAGGCCGTCACTGTCAATGGTTGGCGTTGCCGGCGCACGGTTGGAGTACCCGCAGAGCATGCACATGCCCTGCGGCGTAAGGGCCCCGCTCCGACAACGCGGGCACGGCCGTCCCGCGGCCTTGCCCGCGCGGAGGGTCTTCACTTGATAGCCAAAAATCCGGGCGATCAGCACCCACCCGAAGTGCCCGAGCACCACGGCGATCGCCATCCCCCCCGTAAGCCAGCAGAGCCATTCCATGCCGAGTCCCTCGTCGCCATCGGAGCCGCCCCCCGGCACGCTCCCCTGCACGAAGTAAGCGGCATGCTAACACCCTGCGAATCGTATCTCCATGTACGCCACTCGCTTATTGATTGGTGTCTGCCAGGCGTAAAACGCCTGGCATGCAGTGGATGCCTCGGGTGCGCGCAGAATATGTCTGCCTTGGAAGGCCTATGCCCATGAAGGCGTGATCGATCGTGTCGATGCCCCTTCGGAAATCCATCCTCGTCCTTCGGACGATGATATCACCGCCGCCCCGGGTTGCTTATAATCCCCGAACGAATGCCTGACCTCCGCGAGCACCTGCAAAACCTCTTCGGCCTGGATGACTTCCGCATCGCGCAGCGCGAAGTGATCGAGGACGTCTTGCGCGGCAAAGATGTCCTCTGCGTCATGCCCACAGGTGCCGGCAAGAGCCTCTGTTACCAGCTCCCCGCGGCCATCAGCGACGGGCTCACCATCGTCGTCTCCCCGCTGATCTCACTGATGGAAGACCAGGTTCAGCAATTGCGCGACGAGGGAATCCCGGCCACTTTTTTAAACAGCTCGATCGGGCCGGGGTTGCGACGGCAGATCATGGAGGAGCTTGCGCAGGGGTTCAACGGATTGCTCTACGTCGCGCCCGAGCGGTTCTTCTCGGCGGACTTTGCCGAGCTGATGCCGCGGCTCAAGCCCAAGTTCTTTGCGGTGGACGAGGCGCATTGCGTCAGCCAATGGGGGCATGACTTTCG
>JAQGHH010000041.1 GCA_028288945.1 Phycisphaerales bacterium | reverse complement strand
TCTGCCGGGCGTAGGTCTTGAACTCCGGCCGCAACGATTCGCCGAAGGCGACGGCCTTGGCGGCGACAATGTGCATGAGCGGCCCGCCCTGGCTGCCGGGGAAGACGCTACGGTTGATGGCTTTGTTAAGTTCCTCATCGTTGGTGAGGATCAACCCGCCGCGGGGGCCGCGGAGGGTTTTGTGGGTGGTCGTCGTGACGACGTGCGCGTGCGGGAAAGGCGAAGGGTGCGCCCCCGCCGCGACGAGGCCGGCGATGTGGGCGATATCCGCCATGAGCAGCGCGCCGACTTCGTCCGCGATCTTCCGGAACTGGGCGAAGTCGATCGTCCGCGGATAGGCGCTGTAGCCGCACAGGATCATCCGCGGCTTGATCTCGTGGGCCTTCGCGCGGACGGAATTGAAGTCGATGGTTTCGGTCTTCGGATCCAGCTCGTAATGGCTGGGCTTGTAGAAGATGGCGGAGGTGTTGAGCTTCATCCCGTGCGACAGGTGCCCGCCGCTGGCGAGGTTGAGGGAAATAAAGCTGTCGCCCGGCTGCATCATCGCCATGAACGCGGCCAGATTCGCGTTGGCCCCGCTATGCGGCTGGACGTTTGCGTACTTGCAGTCGAAAAGCTGCTTGGCGCGGTCGATGGCGAGGGTCTCGATCTGGTCGTAGAACTGGCATCCGCCGTAGTAGCGCTTGCCCGGATACCCCTCGGCGTACTTATTGGTCAGCACCGACCCCGCCGCCTCCATGACGGCGCGGGAGACGTGGTTTTCGCTGGCGATCAGCTCGAGCGTGGATTCCTGGCGCTGCTGTTCCCTGGCCATGAGTTCGGCGATCTGCGGGTCGGCCTCTTGCAACGTCATACGACTGCCTCCGTTCAAAATTGGAAAGCGGCGGATTGTAGCGGGCGATGAGCCGGGGAACCAGCAGCGCAGCGCGTTCGATCGCCGAGACCCCGCCGCATGCTCGTGCAATGCCCCGTGCAATGCTCATGCACGACGTGCAGAACCAACCGCGTTTTGATGGCGCCAGAGGGGTTCATGCACGATTATGCACGAAAATGCACGATTTTAGGCCTGTTTTTCGACTTATTTCAGCAATTAACTGACAAATCCGACCGAAAAGAATAAGTGCTGCATTCACCGATAGTTATCACACGCCATCGGTCGGCTCGGACGAGGTGAAGAGGTGGCAGACCATTCACTGCCTGCCGATGGCGATCACCGTCGGGCGGTAACCCGACCGTCGGCGGCATCATCCCGCCGGCCTTGCAGCTATGTCCTCCAAGTGCGCCGTCGGCGGGCGAGCAAGCCCAGGCCGGCCAGTCCGATTAACGATACGGCGGCGGGCTCGGGGGCGGAAGTGACGAAACCGGTGCCGGTGAGTTCGAAGACCGTGCCAGCGTTGTTCGCCCCGCCGTTTTCCGTCGTCCCGTATAGATTACCGTCGGCATCAGCGATCAGGCCCGCCGAGGGGTTGGCTCGGTTGAAAGTCGCCAAGGTGGAGAGGGCGTTCGTCCCGGCGGCAACCTCGAAAACCATGCCGCCGCCATTTGGCCCGCCATAGTAGGTCGTTCCATACAGGTTTCCGGCGGCGTCGGCGATCAGGCCGCCTATCGGGTCGGATGCGCCCCTGCCGTCGAACGTTGCTAAGGTCGAAAAGGCATGCGTCCCGGCCGCAATCTCGAAGACAGTGCCGAAGCTTTTCATCCCGTCACCCTCTGTCGTGCCATACAGGTTGCCCGCGGCATCGGCGATCAGGCCCGATTGGGGATAAGCCCCATTGGTGTAAATGTGGTGGTAATCGAATGACGCCAAGGTCGAGAGGGTATTCGTCCCGGCTGCAACCTTGAACACAGTGCCGAAGCCGCTCCCACCACTATCTGCCGTCCCGTACAGATTGCCGGTAGCGTCGGCGAGCAGGCTCCCTACGGGGAATGCCCCATTGCTGTAGTTGAACGTCGCCAAGGTCGAGAAGGCGTGCGTCCCGGCCGCAAGCTGAAATACTGTGCCGTCGCCGTTCGTCCCTCCGCCATTGGAGGTCGTCCCATAGAGGTTTCCGGCGGCGTCGGTGATCAGGCCCGCACGAGGTGCAGACCCGTTGGTGCCGTTGAACGTCACCAGGGTCGAGAGGGCATGCGTCCCGGCCGCAATCTCGAACACTGTGCCGTCGTTGATTATCCCGCCGCCGACGGTCGTCCCGTACAGATTTCCGGCGGCGTCGAAGGTCACGCCTCCGTAAGGCCTCGCCCCATTGCTCTTGTCGAATGTCGTCAGGGTCGTGAGGGCGCGCGTCCCGGCCTCGAGTTGGAATACGGTGCCGTAGCCGTTCGCTCCGCCGGAGTATGTCGTCCCGTAAAGGTTTCCGGAGGCATCCGCAATTAGGCTCGCTGTGGGCTCAGCTCCGTTGCTGTTGTCGAATGTCGCCAGCGTTGTCAGGGTAGGTACCGCCCATGCGGCGGAGCCGCCCGCCTGGAGCGCGGCGAACGCCGCCGAAGCCAGCAAACATGAATTGCGAAGAACCAATAGCCGTTTTGGAATTCGCCGGATTGGATTTCCCCACCAACAGCGGGCACGCTGAGGGTAGGGATACGTCCCAGTCACGTTCATGGTCATTTTCTCCCGTATTTCCGCCGAAGGGAAACGGCTCCTGAATGCGCCCATCCCCGCAATAGCCCCGCCACAGCGCTCGGAATCGCGCAGATTTGCCGTGTGGAAAGATAAACCATTCCGTCAGCGGGTTCAAGATTATTCGGCTCCTCGGAACTTGCCCTGGCGCATCAATGCGGCCTTCATCAATTGCTAATCAAATTGAATACAAAAGCGATTCGTCGTTCCAAGGAGCCCGATTTGCGGATTTGTGCATTGGGGTTGGTTGTGGTCGGGGCCATGGCGGGCGTTTCAAGTGGACACGTCGGGCCAGACGCCGCGCGGCGAGCACGCGACAAAATGGGCGGGGATGCTCGCCCATTATGCGGAGGACAACACGCAGCCGCAGCACGCGACGGCGGACTACAAGAACCAGTCGACGAGGTGCGCGATCCGGTGGTGACGGCCGAACCGTGGGCGGCGACTTTGGAAGTGTCGTCGGCCAGCTATGACGCGCTGCCGCTGATCTGGCGCGCGGCGCAGGCGGCGTACAAGCATGCCGACGGCGCTTCGGGATGGGTAAAATCGTAAGAAGTAGCCGGACCGACACAGTTCGCAAAAAAGTTCGTCCCCAAGTCTCTCACGCCTCACCCTCACCCCCGCCCTCTCCCTAAAAGGGAGAGGGAGTAGAGCCCGTTTCCCTTGACAATCCCGCCCAAGACGCCATAAGGCTATCGGCGGACTCTGTCGGCGGAGCCGGTGGGGTGGCGACGCCGATTCGCACTTTCGGAGGCAGCTATGTCCTGGGTTCACATC
>JAQGHH010000025.1 GCA_028288945.1 Phycisphaerales bacterium | reverse complement strand
GGCCCGGCTGACGCTCAGTTACATTAATGTGGGGGGCGTTACGTGGGATTTGCCGCCGCTGTTTTTGGAGAAACTCGGGGAGTTTTTGGACTATTTCGAGCCGAAGGTTGACGAGTACAACGACCTGTTGACGTTCAACCATATTTTCGTGAAGCGGACGGCGAACGTTGGGGTAGTATCGCGGGAGCTGGCGATCAATTATGCCCTGTCAGGCCCGATGATCCGCGGCAGCGGAATTCCGCTGGACTTGCGGAAGGACCGGCCGTACTCGATTTATCCCCGGCTGGATTTTGACGTGTGCGTGGGGGCGGGATTGAAAGGGACGCTGGGGGATTGCTGGGACCGGTATTGGGTGAAGATGCAGGAGATCAAGCAGTGCATCCGGATTCTGCGGCAATGCATCCAGCAGATGCCGGAAGGTCCGCACCGCGCGAAGCTGCCGCGGCATATGAAGGTGCCGCCGGGGGAGGTGTATGCGGAGTTTGAGAATCCGCGCGGGCATTTGGGATTTTTCATCGAGAGCCAGGGGGGTGTGATTCCGTATCGGGTGAAGATTCGCGGGCCGAGCTTTGTGAATCTGGCGGTGCTGCCGGAGCTGTGCCGCGGGGTCTTGCTGGCGGATGTGCCGGCGATCGTGGGGTCGATTGATGTGGTGATTGGGGAAGTGGATAGATAGATTGGGCAGTAGGCAGAGGGCGGAATCCTGTAGGGTGGGCGTACTCGCCCACCGTTGCCACGCGAACAATCGGTGGGCGAGTACGCCCGCCCTACAAGATCAAACGACGCAATTGACTTAAGTGGAATATGGGTGATTCAGAAGCACATTGCGAGCCTTGTCCGTGGAGCGGGCATTGCGTGATTGCGGGGTTCGGCGTTCCCGGGCGGGCGGCGGCGGACGTGCTGGCGGCGCGGGGGCAGCCGTTCTGCGTGATCGAGCTGAACCCGGCGACGGTGGACCGCTGCGCGCACAACGGCGTACACATGATCGAGGGGGATGCCTCGTCGGAACAAACGCTCCGCCGGGCGGGCGTGGACCGGGCAAGCTTCCTGGCGCTGACCATGCCCAATGAAGCGTCGGTGCTGGAGGCGGTCAAGCTGGCGCGGGCGATGAACCCGTCGCTGCACATCATGGCCCGCTGCCATTTCATCTCCGCCGGCATGGAAGCGCATCGGCGGGGGGCCAATGAAGTGGTGATCGAAGAGCAGGTCGTCGCGCAGGAATTCGTGAGGCTGCTGGAAAGGCCGGGGGCGCCGTTGGCCGCGGCATTGGGGGTGAACAGCGATTCCTAATGCCATCCCGTATAGCAGGCGTCAAAGAAATGGCTACTTTGAGGGCGCGCTTTCAGCCGCAAGCTTCATCGCAAGATCCAGCGGCGCATCTACCCCGCGCAGCACGTCAGCCGTCCTCATTTCCACCAGGTGATCGGGCATCGTCCCGTGCCGCTTTCCTTCGTCTCCCGAAACCGCGTTCCAGTATTCGTACATTGGCAGCCTGATTTCCAGCTTCGAGTTTGGAAGGGTCAAGGTGGGCATCATCCCCGAGTTGTTCCCGTAGTACCCGCCGCCGGTCTCCTCGCCGATGAATGTCGCGCGTTTGAGGTGACGGGTCACCGCGCAGAAATCCGCCGCGGTTGAAAATGTCCCGCCCTCGATCAGCACGAATACCTTCCCGAGAAACGGAAACTTACCCGGCTGCTGCTCCGCCAGGCCGGGATGCAGCTTCGCCGTCACGAAATACCCGCCTGCCGGATTGGGCGTCGTTCCGTCGCGCAAGTGGCCCTCGACGTTTGCGTCCCAATCCAGGTGCTCCTTGAAGGAGGGAGCGATGGTCTTTATGTCGATGTGGTCAAAGTAGCGGAACGGCTTGTCCGTCAGGTAACTCACGAGCATCGCGCCGTACTCATCCTTCCCGCCGCCGTTTCCCCGCATGTCGATGATCAGCGTCTTCGTGCCTTTCTCTCGCAGCATCCTGAACGTGTCCTCGACCCATTTCGGGTAGTTATCCCCCATGAAATAGCGCAAGTGAATTTCCGCGACCTCCGGCTCCTTCAGAAAGCGCACCGACAGGTCCTCCCGCGACCACCCCATCACCTTGCCGACGCCCGCCATCATCGCCGCGTTCACCGGGTTCTGATTCTTCTTCCGCTCCGCGTCCGTCACCCCGGCCAGTTTCGCCACCACCGTCGTCCCCGCATCGTCCCTCGCCTTCACCGTGAACTCGCCCGGCTGCTCCACCAGCCACCAGTAGTACTTTGCGAACCTCCCGGTGATATCGTGTCGCTTTCCCGTTTCGATGTCCCCGTCGCCGGATAGCAACGGCCAAAAGCGGGCCAGGATGTCACTCACCTTCCGCCCGTTGATCTCCACCACCTCCATCCCGGGCCTGATCGTCGCGTCGCCCGGCGTGTCGTTGAGCATGACCATCACGCGCGTCCCCTCCATCAGCACGCGCAGGGGAAACGTCCTCGCGTTTTTCATCGCCGTTTCCATTCCCTCATCCGCGTTCATGCTCGTATGCCCGCACCGGATCCGCGCAAGCGTCTCCTGGATGACGGGCATGAATTCGCCCTTGTCCATCGGGCGGTTCAATTTCGTCCGCCGGGCGTCGAACACCCGGTCCATTTCGGCCTTTGTCGTGTATCGGTAAAGGCCCGCGTGGGCTTCTTCGAGCGCGTGGCGCATGAGATCAAAGTCTGACTGCGCCTCGGCCGCCGTCAGCTTTTGAGCGGTTGCGTCAATCGGAGCTGCGCGTGCGGTGTCCGGGTGCGGTGCGATTCCCACCGGCAGAAGGATCAGAGCGATCAAGAGCGCCCGCGATAAACACTTCTTCATCATCAATAACCTCATAGGTCGGTAGTCGAATGGAGCCGCGGAATATTGCAGAGATATTGCCGAGACTGGAAGTGCTTTCGAGATTCAAGAGAGATTGCGCGCAAAAAGAAGCTCCCGGCTTGGGGCCGGGAGCTACTTGTTTGAGTCGGGCGGCGTGTCGCCGGCCGATTTCTATTGCTGCGGCGGTTCGACGAAGACGAAGCGGGAACCGTCCACGCTGTTGATGTAAAGGCGGACGCCCTTTTTGGCGGCGTCTGCTTTTTCGATGGCGTTGCTGGCTTCCTTGGCGTTATTAACCGGCGTATTGCCGACCCTGGCGATCACGTCACCCGGGCGGATTCCGGCGCGGTCGGCGGCGGAGCGGGGCTGGACGCGCGTCACGAGTGCGCCATTGCGGGCGTCGCCGAAGCCGTACTTCTCGGCCAGCTCGTCGGTCGGGTTGGTAAAGCTCATGCCCAGGGCTTCACTGGAAGCGGAGGCCCCGGCGGACCCGCCGTGGGGTTGGCCACGAGTGCTGGCGATGGCCGTTAGATCTTCCGGCTGCTCGCCGATTTTGAGCGTAATGTCCTGGTCCTTGCCTTCACGGAAGACCGTCATCTTCAAGTCGGTGTTGGGCGAGGTGGCGGCCACCGCGTTGCGGAGCGCGAGGACGTTCTTGACGGGCTTGCCGTCAATGGATTCGATGATGTCACCTTCCTGGAGCTTTCCGGTGGCGGGGGTGTTGGGGAAGGTCTGCTCGACGAGCACGCCGCTGGGACCTTTGAAGCCGAAGCTCTTGGCCTTGGGGAGATCGCGGGCGACGTCGCTAATGCTGACGCCCAGCCAGCCGCGGGTGACTTTGCCGTGGGTTTTCAGTGAGTTGTAGACGAACTTGGCTTCGTTGGAGGGGATTGCGAATCCGATGCCCACTGATCCGCCGGTGCGGGAGGCGATGGCGGTGTTGATGCCGACGACTTCACCGTGGAGGTTGACGAGCGGGCCGCCGCTGTTGCCCGGGTTGATGGGGGCATCGACCTGGATGAAGTCTTCGTACCCTTGTTTGCCGAGGATTCCGGCCTGGCGGTCGAGGGCGCTGACGATGCCGTGGGTCATCGAGCCGACGTAGCCGAAGGGGCTGCCGAAGGCGAGAACCCAGTCGCCTTTCTGGAGGCCGGAGCTGTCGCCCCACTTGGCGGGGAGAAGATGATCGGCGTCGAGCTTGACGACGGCGAGGTCGCTCTTGGCGTCGGCGCCGACGACCTTGGCGTTGCGGATCTGCGTCCCGTCGGCGAGGGTGACAATCATTTCAGTCGCGCCGCCGGCCACGTGGTTGTTGGTGAGAATGTAGGCGGTTTTCCCGTCGATTTCCATGATGACGCCGCTGCCGGTACCGACTTCCTGGTCGAGGCCTTCGGCGCCTTCTTCGCTGGGGTCGCTGCCGTTTTCGTCGCCGTTGCCCTTCGGAGCGGGCTGCAACCCGCGCGGGGCGTTGGGGAAGAATCGGCGGAGCATGTCTTCGTCAAAGGGCATGCCCTTGTGCAGGCCCTTGACGGTCTTGCGGACCTGGATCTGGACGACCGACGGCTCAATGACCTTGCCGACGTTACGGAAGGCGCTGGAGAGGTCGGCCGCGGTCGAGAGCTGCTCCCGGGTGTTCTCCACCGAGCGCTCTTGTTGTGCGAAGGCGACGTCGCGCACCAGGGCGCTTCCGCCGAACCACGCGCCGGCGGCTCCGCCGGCAATGGCCACCGCGAGTGCTGATTTACGCAGACGATTCATAGTGAAGACTCCTGTTGAGTAGTTGTTGGTTTCTGGTTGCCAGTTGCTGGTGAAGACAAACACACCGGCGACTAGAACCGGATGATTCTCTCGACCCTTTCCAGGAACTCCGCCTTTTCGGCGGGGGGCATTTCATAGCAATGCTCGGCCGCGGGGTATTGTCTGGTCTGGACCCGGCGGACGTAATCGGAAAAAGACCTTGTCATCGGCTCCGCCACGTCGCCCAGTTGGGGGACGAAACGCGGCGAGCGGGGCGTTAGACCAATGGCGTCAT
>JAQGHH010000655.1 GCA_028288945.1 Phycisphaerales bacterium | reverse complement strand
CCCAGGTCGTGGAGGGTGTTGTAGAGGATCTTGAGGCCCGAGCCCGCGTGGGTGATGCCCGAGCGGCCGGTGTTGTAGATCGTGTTGTGATCGACCTCCACGTGCGACGCGTAGATGCGGACGGCCGCGGCGTCGGAGGCGCTGTAGTCGATGTCGTGGATCACATTGTTGGTGACGCGCGAGCCGTTGCCTTGGACGAGGATTCCGTCGCCCGCGCCGAAGGCGATCGTGCAGTTCTCGACGATGCTGTTGGCGGCGCGCAGGACGATGCCGCTGTTGGTCGGGGCGCTCCAGCCGTTGGCGTTCAGCAGGAACTGGCCGACGTAGCGGACGTTCACGTGGTTGATGATTTCGCCGGTCGAGCCGGAGTTGGAATTCACCGTCGCGGCGAAGATGTTCAGGTTCTGGATCGTGATGTTCTGATGATCGCTGACGTCGAAGGCATACAATCGGCGTTTGACTTCGACGTCATGGCCGGCGGGGTTGTCGCCCGCGGGCATCCACGCGTACAGCTTCCCCGAGGCGTCGCGATACCACTCGGCCGCCCCGCCGAGGGCGTTATAAATGCCGGTGAGGTAATACGCATTCCCCGCGGCGGGCAGCTCGTATTTGTCGTTGGGCTTGAAGGAGAAAGTCACCTGCCCGGGCGCGGAACTGAGAACAGTGCCGGTCTGGGCGATCCACGCCTGGCCGGGCGCGATGTGAATGGTCGCGCCTTTCCAGTAGTTGGCGGCCTGGCTGAGAGCCGGATCGTAGAGCGTGGCGACCGACCCGCTGACGGTGGCCTTGGCGGCTTTGCCGAGAGTCGGGTGCGAAATGTCGAGGCCGGTATTGGGGAATCGCGCCTCGTTGATCATCTTGCCGTCAACGAATACCTGATTGTTCCCATCGCCCAGATCCCAGGGCATGGAACTGGTGTAGATCGACCCGCCGGCGTTCGACCAGCCGTAAACCGGATCGGCGCCGCTGACGGTGACGTTTTCGCCGTTATAGGACTCGAACACGATGGGCGCGGAAGCGGTTCCCGAGTTCGCGGGTGAGACGGTTTCGTGATAAATGCCGGCCCGGATTTCGACCTTATCCCCGGCCTGGGCAACGTCCGCGGCTTGCTGGATGGTCTTGAAAGGAGCGGAAAGCGTGCCCGGATTGCTGGTCGACCCCGAGGGGGAAACGAACCAGCTCGTGGAAAGGAGCGTGCGCGACTCCAGCCCCTCAACCCGGCTGCCGCCACGCCTTTTTGGGCGCGACGGGGCCGGAGTGTGAGCCCTGTAACCGTGGGCTGCTTTCGCCGAAGTTGACGCCTTACGACGCACGGGGATTCCACAACCTTTCGCCCCGGAAAAACGGCGGGGCAATGGCCCACATCCGATGCGGGCTTTGGCAAAAATCCTTGCGGGCTACGCGATTGAATTACGACTCAATCGAAGCGAATTGTCGGGCCGACCTGACAACCGCTCCGGTCTACAGGTCGGTGATTGAATCTCTCCCCTGAATCAGCAATCTCCCCTCAGGTGCAATAAGCTTGCTGAGCCATGACGAGTGTGAGGGAGGTATAAGATGGGGAGTCAGCCCTTGGCAAGCCGGAATTATGGGACTTCGAAAAAAATTTGTCGCGGCCCCCGCTTCAAATCTGGATGTGTGTATGTAATCCCATTTGCACAATGGGTTTGATCGGCTGAGAGGAATACCCCCCTAAGCGGCAGGCTTCTGGGATGCCGAATCGACGAACGCCGCCAACTCGGCCAGGGAAAGCGCCAGTGGCCGGGGCGCTAATGTCCCCTCCTTGGGGGCGGTCGCGCGTTCGCCGGTAAGCCATAGGACGGGAACCGGCCCGGCGGCGCGCATCGCCAGCGGCTTTTGAATGTTCGAAGCGTCAAACCCTGGCGCGTTGCTGTCGGGCGCGACGACCACTACGCCGTGATACCCGGCCAGATCTTCGCCGGTCGGCAGGCGGTCGAACACTTCGGTCTTGGCGAGAAGCGATAGCGCGGTGGCTAGGGGATCGAACTCCGAGAAGGACTTCTCCCGCGCCAACCAAATGCTCGTCTCGCGCTGCGCATACAGTGGCTTAAGGACCTCCGCTTCATCCGCCGGCGTTAGCCGGGCGAGCATCGCCGCCAGGCACAGGATCTCGGCGCGGAACTCATCGATGCTCGGGGGGGCGGGCGTCTCTTCACCCACCGCCTTGCGGCAAGCGCTCCGTAACAGCGGCATCACCGGGGAATCGATGTTAGACGCCAGCAGCAAACCGTTCGCGTAGAACTCGGCATGGTTCAGCACCTGCGCGATCTTCGCCGATGGGCCCGTGGCGCGTGGGTTGTGCATGGCCTCGACCGGCCCACGGATGTTGTCGGGCAAGCCGATGTACGTCATGACCACGGTGGCCAGGTCCGAGCGCGTCATGCCGAGCATCTGCCGCTCAAGCTCCGCACGCGGCCTGCCCGTGCGCGCCTGCGCGTCCATGACCTGCTGAAGCTCCGGCCCGAAATGCGTGCGGATCAGGATGTCGCCCAGGTCGTGGCAAAGGCCGGCGAGGTACGCCGTGCCGGCCTGCTCGGGGTCGACATTTGTGATCAGCATTTCGGTGAGGCGGGCCACCGCGAACGAATGCTGCCAGCAGCGGATCGGGTTAAAGCCGTCCATTCCCGTGGCCGGCATCGCGTCGAAGATGCCTACGGTCGCGGCAATGTTGCGGATGGTCGTGCAGCCGATGTTGCGCACCGCGTCCGAGAGCGTCGTCACCGGCCCGCGCTTCGACGCATACGTCGCGCTGTTGGCGGCCTGAAGGACGCGCACGGACAAGGTCGAATCGCGCGCGATTAGCGCCGCGATCTGCGAAGCATCCGCACGGGGCGAGCCGGCAAGCGAAATGACATGCGCCACCGCGCCGGAAAGCGTTTTCCCCTGCATGGCGTGCTTGACGCGGTTGAGGCACTCGGACGCGCTGAGCAGTTCCGGGGGCTCCTCGTTTGCTCCGGGTTGAGGTGCGGCCGCCACTCGTTTTGCGGGCGCCGGGGCAGGTGCGGTTGCGGTCGCCTTGCCGGTCGCGGCTTCGCGGGCCCTCGTCGCGGCAACCGCCGTCATCCCAGTTTTTGCACCAGCCACTTGGCGCGGCTTTGCCGCCGCGGAAGCGTCCGCGGTCGTTGTCGATGCTTCGCCCCCCGCCAATCGTTTCCCCACGCGCTCGAGCAACTCCTTGAGCGAAAACCGCGACTTGAGCAGGTAATCGCGCACCCCGAGCCCGGCCGCCTCCATCACGCATTTTTTGTCCGCCATCGCCGTCAGAATGATCACCGGCGTTGTCGCGACCTGTGATTCGCGGCGCATCGATTTCAAAAACGTGAGGCCGTCCATGACGGGCATTGCGACGTCGAGCAGGACGAGGTCGGGGCGCTGCGATTTGAGCATGCTAAGCCCCTCCCGCCCGTCGGCGGCGCAGCACGTTTCATACCCCGCCATGCGGAGACTCGCCGCGATCGGGTCGCGGAAGATCGCCATGTCATCGATAACGAGGATCTTGCTCATACCAACAACTCCTGGGCCGCCTCCGCGGAAACGAAAGTGAGCCGCCCCGCGCCGCTTACGGGGCCGGGCAGGTCCGCACGCATGCGGACGGTGATGGTCGTCCCGACGCCCACCGTTGAATCCACGCCGATCTCTCCCCCGTGTGCCGCGACGATCCCTTTGCAAATCGCCAGACCCAGACCGGTGCCCCCGATATGGCTGCCGACCACGCCCGCGTTGAGCGCGAACGCCTCGCCGAGCCAGGAAACGATCTCCGGCGGAATGCCGCACCCGGTGTCCTTCACGCGAATCAGCACCCAATCCCGGCCCTCATCCTGCTCCAATGTTGCCTCGACACGGATCGAGCCGGACGTCGTGTGCTTATGGGAATTGCTCAGGAGATTCGTGATAAGCCGTCGGACCGCCTCGGCGTCTCCGGTGACGACCGCATCCTCCGGATCGATCCGCGCCTCCAGCACCGTCGCCGACAGGTCCATCAGGGGCCGCGCCGTTTCCAGGGCTTCGTTGCAGATCTCGGCGATGCGGAAGGACCCCCAATTCCACCGGCTGCGCCCGCTGTTGAGCCGGGCCGCTTCCAGCAGATTGTTCACCGTGTCGCTCATGCGCACGACTTCGCGGTGCATGCTGCGAAGGAAGGTGTCCGCCTCCCGCATGTCGCCCGCCGCCGGCTCGAGGAGGAACTCGCTCATCGCCCGCATCCCCGCCAGCGGCGTGCGCAGCTCGTGGCCGACCACGCCCAGCACCTGCTCGTGCGCCTTGATCGCGTCCCGCAGGTTGTTGCGCTCGTGTTCGATTTCCTGCGCCCGCTTGCGCTCGGTCAGCTCCACCACCCACGCAACGCCGGATTCTGCCCCGGAGTCAAAGGAGGTGGCGCCGATCAGCACCGGCACACGTGCCCGGTCCTTGCGGAAGAACTCTTTCTCGTAAGCCTTGCACGTCCCCCCCGCACGAACCTGCTCCCGGGCATCATCGTCGAGGCGCCGATACTCCGGCGGGGTCAGCTCGTCCCACCGCAACCGCCCCGCTGCCAAATCCTCGCGCGTGTGGCCGAGCACCTTCAGTAGCGCCGCGTTGGCATCGGTGACGAGTCCTGACGCATTCCAGAACATCACCCCGATCATGTCCGAGTCGAGCACCCGGCGGAGCCGCCGTTCGCTGGCCAGCAGGGCCTCTTCCGCCTCCCGGCGCTCCGTGATGTCCTCCATGACCGCGTCGATCCGCGCCGGCCTGCCTTTCGCATCGGCAATGATCGTCGCGTTCACGTGAACCCAGACCGCCCGCCCGCTCTTCCGCACGTACCGCTCGGCGAACGAAAACTCCACGGCCGGATCGCAAAGCACCAATTCCATGGCGCGCCGCGAGAGCTCGCGGTCTTCGGGGTGGGTGATCTGGAAAACCGACTTCGCCAGCAATTCCTCGGAGGAATAGCCGGTGATCTCGCAGAGTTTTCGGTTCACACGCAGGAAACGGCCCGTGCCGGGCTCGATCTGGCATTTGCCCACGCTCGCCAGTTCGAACATCGCACGATACTCGGCCTCGCTCTGCTGGAGGGCGTGCACCGCATTATGAACGTTCAGCTTTTCCTGGGCCTGCGCGAATTCGAGCCGGGCCTGACGGTCGGCCAGCTCCGCCATCTCTCGCGCGCTCCGGACACAGGACCATACGAGGAAGACTTCCTCGAAGAGCACCCACGTAACGTGTCCTGAAAAGTGCCAGAACGCGGCGCTTTGGAGTCCGAAGGCCGACTCGGGCCACAGATGCGTCCATAGCCCGTGGTCGGCCGCGGTCACAAGGGTTACCGGTACGAGAACTCGCCAATCACGGTAGAAACTGAGGAACGCCAGCGACCCGAAGATGGGGAAATGCGTCTCGATCCGCCCGCCCGCCAGATGAATGAGCAATGCCGAGTGCAGCGCCTGCGCGCCGGAGATCACGTAGCGCGTTCGGGGTGCGCCAGGCCGCAGCAGTATGAGCCCGATCGGCAGCGCCGAGATCAATCCCCCGAGAAACACCGCCACCCAAACATGCGGATGGATCTTATGCGCGGGTCCCAACGAGGCCGCAGGCGAAAGCCACGCCGCGACCACCACCCCCGCAACCCACTGAAGCACCAGCAGCAATCCGAACAGCCGGTCGGTGTTCCACCACAGCGCGCGTTCTTGCGCCTGACGAAGTTCGCTCGCTCGCACTCTAACCTGTTCCTGAAGCTCAACCGGGACGCCCATTTCATATGCTGCGTGCCGCGTCAAAGATTCGGTTGGATTACCTCGTGTCACACTCTGGTATTCGGCGTTGCAAAACTTGCGAATTAGGGCTGCCGCGTTTTTGCGGTGAGATATCGCAAATTATCGCATGCTCATTAGTTTACGGCGCTCCCGCATAGGATCGCCCGCGAGCCGGGCGCGCCACGACGTATCATGGAAATAGATCAGGCTATTGCCGCGAAACCGCCGCAATTATCGGCGGGAGAGGCCGGACCCCACCGCTGCCATCGCGGTACGACGCGAAATGCGCCAGTCTCAAGAATAGTCGCCGCACGTTCACCTCCACCGCCCGAGAACGCAGACCGCCGGTGATCCGGCATTGCAATTCCCTAAACGGCCATCGAAAATACCGCGCGAAACGACAGGGTTAGGTTCCGTTCACATTTGACTCTTATTTCCCATTGCGCCGCTTCGATTGCCATGACCCAGCCCGCGCCGCTCGACTATCTTCCGCCGATGCCCGTCGACCGCTCGCCGGGCATCGGGTGCATCGGCGCGGGATTCATCATGGCCGACTGCCAACTCGTGGCTTACCGGGCCGCGGGTTTTAATCCGGTCGCCATCGCTTCCCGAAGCCGCGAGAAAGCGCAAGCCGCGGCCACGCGCCATGGGATCGACAAGGTCTACGACGACTGGCGCGACCTCATCGCCGACCCGAACGTGCAGGTGCTCGATGTCGCCGTTCCGCCCGATGTGCAATTTGAAGTCGTCGCCCAAGCCGTAATGCAGGCCGGTCACGTCAGAGGGATTCTTGCGCAAAAACCATTGGGCATGGATTACGCACAGGCGAAGCGAATCGTCCGCCTTTGCAAGGAGGCCGGCATCACGCTGGCCGTCAATCAGAACATGCGATTCGACCAGTCGATCCGCGCCTGCAAGTGCCTCCTCGACCG
>JAQGHH010000259.1 GCA_028288945.1 Phycisphaerales bacterium | reverse complement strand
TAGACGGCGCTGGTCATGACGAGCTTGTGCAGCCGCTTGAGCTGCCAGCCGTGCTCGATCAGATCGGACGCGAGCCAGTCCAACAACTCGGGGTTGGTCGGGCGCTCGCCCTGCGCGCCAAAATCGTTGGGCGTGGAGACGATCCCCCGGCCCAGATGATGCTGCCAGACGCGGTTGACGATCACCCGTGCGAGCAACTGCCCTGCGCCGTTGTCGGTATCGGTGAGCCACCGCGCCAGCGCCGTCCGGCGGAAGCTGGTGACCCTCCCCGCGGGCGGCGGCGACTGCCACGCCGATTCATCCTTCCCGCCGCGCATCAAAACGCGCAGGAACGACTGACTCACTGGCTCGGCTTTGTTATTCGCGTCGCCGCGCTTGAGGAGATACACCTGCGGGTAGAAATGCGGATAGCCGCGACCGTCTGCAAAGTTCGTCACCGGCGGCAGCCCTTCGCTCGTCACCTGCACCTTGGCCAGCTTCTTCGCCGGCCCTTGGGTCTCGAGGACTCCCAATTCTCGCTTGAGGGTTTGGTATTCCGGGAGCGTCGATGCAAACCATGAGCGGGCCTGTGCGAGCTGCGCTTCGGGGAGCGTCTCGCCCGCGACCAATCGCTTGAGGGCGTCCGCAATCGCCGGGTCAGGCCCCGGGGGCGACCTCAAATCGCTCGCGTCCGGCGCGCTCGTAATCGACAGCCGGGGACGTCCGATCAGATGTTGCGCGCTGGGATGCTCGAAGCGGAGCGTGACGGTAAGGACAGTGCCGCCCTCTGCACCGACGGGCTTTTCGAAACGGAAAATCGCCGCCTGGTCCTTGCCGATGCCGCCTAAATCCACGGCCCAGCCGGTCTCCGCCTTCCCGTCGAACGACGAGGCGACGGAGAGGTCGCCCTTGTTTTGCTCGTGGGTCGCAATGGCGGACGCGATCTTGATCGGGATGGCCGGCGCGGAGCCGTCCGCCGGGCCGGCGGTAATTTGAATTTCACTGAGGGCGAAATTGCCGTTTGGCCCTGCCCCGGGACCGTGATGCGGCAGACCCTTGTCGGTCAGCGCCTCGAGCCGCAACGCGGTGATCCCCGCCGCGCTGGTGCGGGCGACGAGGGTGTATGTTTCCTTGGGGGGCGTCGTGCCGATCTTCAACAGTGACCCATCGGCTTGCTTCACGAGCGTTGTGCCGTGGGCGGTTTTCACTTCTTGAAAGTCCAGCACCGACCAGCCGGTCGCAACGGCCGCGGGGTTCTCCTTGATCCGCGCGACAAATTCCCCGAGCTTCGAGGGAAGCTGCTCACGCTCGAACGCCTCAAGCTTCGCGCGAGCCGCGTCGCGCCGCTGCGCCCACTCGTTCCGCGCCTTCTCCCGTTCCGGCGGCGTGCTTTGGTCCAGTTCCACGTCGCTGCGGATGGCGGTCGTGAATGACGCGGCCATTCGGTAGTAGTCGGCAGTGGGGATCGGGTCAAACTTGTGGTCGTGGCAGCGGGCGCAACCGATCGTCAGCCCGAGCATCGCGGTGCCGACGGTGGAGACCATGTCATCGAGCTGGTTGTAGCGCGTGGACTCGAATTCCTTCTCGGTGATCTGTGTCGGGAAAACGCCCGCCGTCAGGAACCCGGTGGCGGCCATCGCCTGCCAGTCCTCGGGCGCGAGCTCGTCACCGGCGATCTGCCATTGTGCGAAACGGTCGAACGGCATGTCGTCATTCAACGCCCGGATGACGAAATCGCGATACTGGTAAGCCGCCGGCCGGTCAGAGTCATGCTCAAATCCGTCCGATTCGGCGAACCGCGCCACGTCCAGCCAATGCCGGGCCCAGCGCTCCCCGTAGCGCGGGCTGGCGAGCAAACGGTCGATCAGCTTTTCATAAGCATCCGGCGCAGGGTCGGCGACGAACGCCGCCGCTTCCGCCGGCGAAGGGGGCAGGCCCAACAGGTCGAAATACGCCCGGCGGATCAGCTTCTCGCGCGGCGCGATCGGATTGGGTGAAAGCCCTTTCTCAGCCTGGCGGGCGAGCACGAAGCGGTCGATCGGCGTGCGGGCCCACGCCTCATCTTTCGCTGCCGGGGGCTGTGGATGCGCCAATGGCTGGAACGACCAGAACTTCCGTCCCGCCTCCAGGCTTGCCGACTCTTGGGGCGATGTCCCCGCCACCGCCGCCCCGCCGGCCGCCAGGACGGACGCGAATAAAGTCACTAAAGGTTTGCGCATTTCGGCTTAATCCTCTGCCGCCCCCAGCGGCGTACACCTTACTCTACCCGCAATCCGTACGGCTGTGGCGTCCGTGTGGTCCGCCGTCTGTCCTGTATTTCTTTTCGCTTGAGCCCGCTAAAGCAGAAGGACGGCACTCAGATTGCGGTGACGGGTACACGACCTCCGCGACTTTCGCAGACATCCCGAGAAAGGAAGCGCCCCGGATGGAACCCCAGCCGACCCGCCCCGCCGCCGACGCATCGCGCGACAAGGTGCCCGATGAACTGGTGAACCAGCTTCACGACGCCAACGCCCATTTCCATTCGGCCAAGCAGCAGATGGAGCAGGCGATGGACGATCCCGAATTCAATCAGCAGAGCCGCGTAGAGTCGAACACCGAAAAATTGAGAGATGCCGAGCGCGAGGTTGAAGAAGTCACCCGCAAGATCCACAAGGCCACCGGCTGGCCTTCCACCGCCGAGGGCGACCCTGGCACGAACGCCTGAAGCATGTCTATAATGCCCGCAGTTCAGCCCATGCACTCGCGGCGTTAGATCGATGCAACACCCCTTCGACATGACCGCCGACATCCTCCGGAAGATCGGGTCGGCGGGTTACCTGGTCACCATGTTCCGCCTGAACGGCACCGTGGAAATGCGCGCCCTTCCCCTCCTGGGCGCCGGCCCCATCCACGTCGCCCGGTGTGACGATGGCGAAGGGGAGGAAGAAGCCTACCGGGCAGCATGCCTGCTGGCGGACGCGGTCGGATTGGAACTGCCGGGCCAATAGGCCTACCCCATTGATCGCCTGAACCCGCGGCAGGCTGGCCACCGACATACGGGTCCGATTTAATCCACTGCAAAGGCCCTTTTTGCCCCTCCGGCCTCTCCGCAGAGAAACTTGAAGGATTGTGCATTCACGGCCTAATGTGTGGGGGATAAAATTACCGCTATGGGTGCCGTACTAGTCGTAGATGATGATCCGGACGGCTGCGAAGCCGTCACGCTTGCCCTCCGTAAGTCCGGTCAGGCCGTCCGCATCGCCCCCAATGGGCGAGAGGCCCTTGCGGCATTGATCGACGCCCCCACGCCGGACGTGGTAGTGCTCGACGTCCGCATGCCCGAGATGGACGGCTTGCAGTTCCTCGAGGTGATCCGCTCCTACCTCCGCTGGTCGCACCTGCCCGTGGTGCTCCTGACGGCATTCGCCGACCGCCCGGTCATAGACCGCGCGCAGGAACTGGGCGTGAACCATGTGTTTATGAAGGCCAATTATCAGTTGCCGGCACTGCTCGCGTGCATCGAACAACTCGCGAGCAAGCCACGACGGAACGCGTGAAACTCGCCGCAGTTCCACACGTTCTGTCCCCCTACCACTTTCGCCAAAGCTTGATCCGATAACGGCGCGAGCGCCTCTCTGCACCTGATCCGCGTCAAAACACTCCATTTGCCGCCCCCGAATCTACTTTATTTCCTGTCGAACAGCGGCAAACCCTTATCCTGAAAACCGCCGGGGTCGGTAGGCTTTACACGGCGTTGGGGAATTGCAGGAGTCCGTCGCGTGACACGAGCGACGGGCTCTTTTTTTTTGTGATGGATTGGCGCGAATGGGAATTCGGTTTCGTCCGCGCTAGTGGGCGAGCAGGTGCGGCTCCGCCTCCGCGCCAGACGCTTCGGTGAGCAACGGCAGCGTGACGGTGAACCTAGCGCCCCGGCCCAGGCCTTTGCTCTCGGCCCACACCGAGCCGCCATGCATTTCAACGATTTCCTTCACGATATACAGGCCCAGTCCCAGGCCGCCGTGCTTGCGCGTCAGGGAAGTGTCGGCCTGCGAGAAATGGATGAACATCTTGGGCAGGTATTCCGGGCTGATCCCCTCCCCGCTGTCGGTCACTTGCAGCCGTGCCGTGCCTTCCTCGCAACTCAGGCGGACTTCGACGTGACCCCCCGGAGGGGTGAATTTAATGGCATTGGTCAGCAGATTGGAGACGACCTGGCGGAGCCGGGTACCGTCACCCAGCACGACGGCGTCAGACTCGTGCAGGCACAATTCGATTTTCCCGGCACGCGCATCGGCCTGTACGCCATCAACGGAGGACCGAACGACCGCCGTCAAATCAACCGGCAGCATGTCCACCTGCATTTTGCCGTGAATGATCCGGGAGGTATCGAGCAGGTCATTGACCAGTTGCGACTGGTCTTCCGCGCATTGGATGATTTTCTCCATGGCATCCTGCCGCCGGGCCTCGCCGAGGGTCCCGGCTTTGATCAACTTCGACCAGAGCAGTATGCCGCCGACGGGGGTGCGCAGCTCATGTGACACGGTTGCCAGAAACCGGTCCTTGGCTTCGTTGGCGTGCCGGGCTTCCTCATAGAGCCGGTTCTTCTCCCGCTCACTGCGCTGCAATCGCTCGGCATACGCTTGCGCCCGCCGCAACGTCCGATGCAACAATCCGCTGAAAAGGGTGATCGAGACGGAAACCAAAAAGAACATGCCCACTGTCATCGCGTCGTCCGCGTCGGCGAAGGCGAAAGAGTATCTGGGTGCGACGAAGCAGTAGTGGCCGATAAGCCCGCCTAGCGCCGTGGCCAGCAAGGCCGGCCCCGCGCCCCCGAACCAGGCTGAGATGATCACGGCAAGGTAGAAGGTGGCGAATTGGTGATCCTCGAGGAACACCGGATGGGCGGCGAAGCGCACGAACGTCGCCAGGCCCACGCACAACAGGGCAACGCCGTATCGAATCCAGGCGGGGTGATCGGAACTGTGCATGGAGACCCTGCCTTCCGCACCGAAAGCATAGAGCGGCGACGAACCGGAAAGCAAGTATCTTCCATGCCTGTGACATACACGATTAATGCTCCGGCAGCCGTCCCGGCGGGCTCTGGTCGTGGTGGATGAAGGCCTCGGCCGCCTTGCAGCCGCACTCCATGCCGCGGAACCGGAGCATGGGAACGTGGTCGCGCGTGTAAAAGCCCGCGGGGTCCTGGCTCATGTGGGCCATGCACGCCTCACGCTTGAGCGGCTCCGTGGCTTCCACATCCACGTAGTGCGTGGGGCGAAAGCACTGCGTGTCGCTGCCCAGGTCCACCTCGTAGTAATACAGCGCGAATTTCCTGCCGGATTTCAGCCAGGCATCGTAGGTGAGCAGCGAACAGACGCGATGATCGGGGTGGCCGTCCACCGGCCACTGGGTGAAAACGACGTCCGGGTTCGCCGCCGTGATCAGCCTGGCGAAGTCGGCGTAGCGCGTCGCCGTGACCTCCGTAGCCCCGTCGATCTGGTCCGCAAAGAGCGGGTGGGCCTTGAGGATCTTGCACGCGCTTTGCGCCTCCGCCGACCGCACCGCCGCGGCCTCGCGGGCGGACTTGCCCTGGACGCCCGCCTCGCCGCGCGTGAGGTAGAGGCACGTGACGTCATGGCCCTGGCTCGTGTACCGGGCGATCGTCCCGCCGCAACCCGCTTCCGGGTCCCCGGGATGCCCGCCGGCGACCAGGATTCGCATCGCGGCGTCCGCCCGATTCTCCCCCGCGGCTGCCGCGATCGGGAATGCCGCGGCAGTCGCAATACCGGAGCGCGCCAACAATTGACGGCGAGTGAGTGGATTCATGGTCGACGGTTCTCCTTTGGTACTGCATGCTCGCCGTTCACGGGAAAAAACCGCGCGGGAAATTCGCGAGCGTCCCGTTGCAGACCGACGTGTTGTAAAGCGCCCAGCCCGGCAGATTCAACGCAAGCCGGCCGTCCCACTTTTCCAGATCTTTCGACGCGAAAACGGTGATGTTCGACCCGCCCCACTTGTCCACGCCGAAGGAGCACCAACTTGTTGCCGCTGTCCTTATTCCGGCGGATCGCATTGCACGATCATATTCGCCCGGCCATGAACCCGCGAGCAAGATCGCTTGGCGTTGGCTGGTGCATGGACGGGCACACTGCCTGTCGCCGACGGACAGGCGTCAACATCGCGAAACTTGAACCCTCGCCCAAACCCGCGATCATCACTTCTCAAATGGCAATGGAACTGCTCCTCATCCGGCACGGCCAAAGCGAAGGGAACGTCGGCAAGTCCACCGACCCCGACTGCCTCCTCACCGACATCGGCCTCGCACAGGCGCGCCAACTCGGATCGCGCCTCGCCGGGCAGGATCTGGGCGGGTTCCTCTGTCTGACCAGCCCCTATCGGCGGGCCATGCACACCGCCGCCGAGATCGCAAAAGAAACCGGCCTGTCGTTCGCCGTCGAAGAACGGATCCGGGAATGGGGAGACGTCGCCACGGTCGGCGGCAAGCAGTATCACAAGGAATCGG
>JAQGHH010000642.1 GCA_028288945.1 Phycisphaerales bacterium | reverse complement strand
CGCTGATCGTCGACTGCGACCTGCGCGAGCCTGTGCAGCACCTCATCTTTGAAACGGACACCGCCGTCGGCCTGTCCAACATCGTGTCGGGAGAGGAAAAGCTCCGCGACGCCGTCCGGCCCACCCGAGTGGCAGGGCTTTACCTGCTGCCGTGCGGCCCGGTGCCGGCCAACCCTTCGGAATTGCTGGCCAGCAGGCGCTTCAGCCAGTTGATGCAGGCGCTGGTCGAGACGTTCGACCGCATCGTCATCGACTCGCCACCGCTGATGACCGTCGCCGACGCCCGCATCCTTGCGGCGTCCGCGGACGCGACCGTGCTCGTGCTGCGGATGAACCAGTCGATGCGGAAATTCGGCGTCATGGCTGTGGACAGCCTCGAGCGGGTCGGTGCCAACGTGCTGGGCGCGGTGGCCAACGACGTGCCTTCGTCGAAGGCGGACAACTACTACGGCGGCTCCTGGCAATACGCCTCGTCGGCCAAGCGGCTGATGGCGACGGCCCCGGGCCGCCTCGCCGACGAAACCGCCTCCGCCACCAGGCCGACGGACCACCGCCGGGAGGAAGACGCCTTCGACATTACCGAACCCGATTGGTCGGCGGACCCTGGTGCGGCTCCGGGCGTGGAAAAACTGGGGGCCAAGGGCGGGCCGAAAAAAGAACCCGAGCCGGTCGCTTCCGGGGTAACGCCCAACAACGGCGGGCGTGAATGGTGATTGAAGGGAATCTAAACAACGTTCCGGGATGAAGCCGCGTGCAAGCTCCCGGGTCGTGTGGACAAAACAGGCCGGAGGCCTGTGCCACGAATTGACTGACCGCACATTTTGCCAAATTACTTCGCATATCGCGGCACACACGAGGGGCCGCGGGCCGAGATGTATTCGGAAATCGTTCCGTGGTCCGGGGTACCCTCGCCGGTTTGATTACCGGCGAGGAAACGGGTTCGCGGGACGAGCGAAGGGGAAAGATCATGACAACCACGACGTACCACGGGGAGACAGCGTTCGACCTCGGGACTCTGGAC
Organism: Phycisphaerales bacterium; assembly: GCA_028288945.1. GTDB lineage: Bacteria > Planctomycetota > Phycisphaerae > Tepidisphaerales > Tepidisphaeraceae > RYN-428. The sequence goes on along the minus strand of JAQGHH010000642.1, from coordinate 5,546 downwards.
GAGCGGTTCGAGGCCGACCGCCGTGCGGACCCCATTGCCGGAATGGTTTTCGGCCGGGGCAGTTCAGCGCCCGCCGACGCCGACGACCTCCTCCTGGAGGCCGACGGGCGCAGCCTGCCGGATTCCGTCGCCCTGACCACGATCTTCTGGCGTTCGTTCCTGACGCTCGCGCCGATCATCGCCGCCGACCTGCTGGCGCTTGCCGCGGCGGGGCTCGTGGCGCGGGGCGCGCTCTGGCTCACGTTCCGTTCCGCCGCGGATTGCATGGGGTGGGCCGCGCCGCTGGCGCTGCTCCCGCTGGTCATCGCCTACTGGCTGAGCGACTTGTACGTCGCGATCTGGGTGCACCCGGTCATTGAGTTGCGGCAACTGACGCACACCACGTCGGTGGGCGTGCTCGCCGCCGCCGCGGGCGGCCTGCTCGCGCCCCCCTTCCCGATCTGGTGCCTGGTCGCCCTTCCGGCGGCGGTGGCTCTGGTCCCGCTGTTCCGGACCGTCGCCCGGCGGCTGTGCGCCGACCGCTCCTGGTGGGGCTATCCGACGCTCATCATCGGCTCGGGCGGCGCAGCCGACGGCGTGGCCCGCACCCTGCTCCGCGACACCAACTCCGGCCTCTGCCCCGTGCTCCTCACCGACCCCGACGGCATCTGCCGCTCTTCGATCCTCCCCGTGGTGAATGACCCGGCGACGCTCGCCTCCATCGTCCGGGCGCGCACGGTCCGCCACGCCGTCGTCTCGCTCCCCGACATGTCCTCCGCACGGCTGGGCGAGATCCTCGACCGCTACAGCGAGATGGTCCCGCACCTGCTCGTGCTCTCCGACCACTCGACGCTCCCGACGCTCTGGAGCACCTCCCGCAAATGCGGGCAGCTCAGCGGCATCGAAATGCGCAACGGCCTGATGCTCGCCACGCTGCAATTCATGAAACGGGTGATCGACCTGACGATCGCGCTGACCGCGCTGACCCTCAGCTTCCCGATGCTGCTGATCATCGCGCTGGTCGTGAAGTTTTCGAGCCCCGGCCCGATCTTTTACGGCCACTCGCGCATCGGCCGTCATGGCAAGCGCTTCAAGGCGTGGAAGTTCCGCACCATGCACAAGGACGCCGACGTCGTGTTGCGCGAGCACCTGGCCCTCGACCCCGTGGCCCGCGCCGAATGGCACCGCGACCACAAGCTCCGCGACGACCCGCGCGTCACGAGCTTCGGCCGGCTCGCCCGGCGGCTCAGCCTCGATGAACTGCCGCAGATTTGGAACGTGCTCAAGGGCGACATGAGCCTCGTCGGCCCGAGGCCCATCGTCGAGGACGAGATCTGGCGCTATGGCGATATCTTCCGGCTCTACACCACCGTAAAACCGGGCATCACCGGCATGTGGCAGGTCTCGGGCCGCAACGACATCGGCTACACCGAGCGCGTCCTGCTCGACCAGTTCTATATCCGCCACTGGTCCCCCTGGCTCGACATCTACATTCTCGCAAAAACAATTGTCGCGCTTCTTAGCCGTAGTGGCGCATACTGAGGATGAGCATCAGGCAAGTCCCGCACCCTGGAACTGGCAACCCGGAATGACGCAACGAAACGAGAAACATGTTCTGTCGCACGCGGCGGTTTACCTGGTCGCGCGCGGCCTGCCGGGGATATTGTCATTCCTGACGATCCCCCTGTTCACGCGCCTGCTCGAGCCCGTGGATTACGGGCGCTACGCGCTGGTCGTCGCCACCGTCAGCCTGCTCAACGCGATGCTGTTCCAGTGGCTGCGGCTGTCGCTCGTCCGCTACCTCCCCGCCTACAAGGACGACGCCCCGCGCCTCAAATCAACCCTCGCAACCGCCAGCGGCGCGATGATCCTCGCCCTGGGCGTTATCGCGGCAATCCTGTGCGTCCTCCCCATCGCCCGCGAGTGGCGGCTGCTCGTGCTGCCTTGCTGGGTCATGCTGGCGGCGCAGGCGACGTTCGAGCTGTGCTGCGAATACTCCCGCGCCATCCTCAAGCCCTGGCGCTACATGGTTCTGCAAGTCGCGAGGGCGGGCGCGTCCGTCGGCCTGGGCGGCGCGCTGGTGCTCATGGGCGCCGGATGGCGGGGGCCGCTCGTCGCCGTCACCGCCGGGATGATCCTCGCCATCGCCTGGGTGTGGCACGGCGACTGGGCCGGTGTGCGGGTCATGCTCGACCGGGTCGCACTCAAGCAAATCTGCCAATACGGAATTCCCCTTTCCCTCACCGTCGCGCTGACGGTCGTGATCGCGACGTCCGACCGGTTCCTGATCGCCTGCTACATGGGCGAGGGCTCGGCGGGGCTCTATTCCGTCGCGGTGGACTTCACGAGCCAGACGCTTTCCCTCCTGATGATGGTCATCCAGCTCGCGGCCTTTCCGATGGCCGTCCGCGCCTTCGAGCACCACGGCCGCGAAGCCGCCCAGGCGCACATGAAGACCAACGCCGCCCTGCTGATGGGCGTCGGCGTGCCGTGCATGATCGGGCTCGCCCTGCTGGCGCCGGGAATTTCGTTCTGCTTACTGGGCGCCAAATACCGCACCACGGCCGCCGGGATCATGCCTCTTGTGGCCATAGGCACGTTCCTTGCCGGCTTCAAAGCGTATCACTTCGATGCCGCCTTCCAGTTCGCCCACCGCACGATTCACCAGGTGTGGATCGTGCTCATCGCCGCCGTGCTCAACGTGGCGCTGAACCTCGTGGCCATCCCGGCCTACGGGATCAACGGCTCGGCGGGCGCTTCGGTGGTGGCGTACCTGGTTTCGATCGCGCTGACGGCGTACGTGGGCCGGAGGCACTTCGTGCTGCCGTTCCCCGTCCGCGAATGCCTGCGGGTCCTTACCGCGGGGGGCGCGATGGCGATGCTGTTGTACCCGTTCCGTGGATATCACGGCCCCCTTTCGGTCGCCGCCCAGATCATCGGCGGCGCGGCGCTCTACGGCGTCGTCCTCCTGGCCCTCAACTTCATGGAATTGCGTGGAACCGTTCTGCGAAGAATCGCGCCACGATCGTTTGCCGAAGGGCACGGGTTTTCGGTCGCCGTCCGCGACGCCGACGCGCTCGCGGCAACGCTCGCCAAAACTTAATGGACTAGGTTTCGAAAGAATTTGTATGAAGTCGATTTGTATGTATACGCCCAGCGCCGAAGGCGGGCACGCCCGGTACACGATGGAGCTGCTGACCGCGCTCTCCACGCACGCGCGCGGCTGCCGCGTGGAGCTCGTGACGAGCAAGGACCTGGAGGACCAGTTCCGGGCCGTGCCATACCCCGTCCACGCGATCCTGCCCCCGATGGCGCACCGGGACAGCTTTACGACGCCCGCCGGGTGGGTCGCCAACCGCCTTTCGCATTACCCCCGGCGGGAATACGAGTTTCTCCGCTGGCTGCGAAACCGCCCCGACATCGACGCCGTCCATTTCCAGGAATGGACCCCCTGGCTGGCCGCCCCCCTCTTCCGGCGCATCCGGGCGCTCGGCAAACAGATTTTCTATACATCCCACAACGTCGTCCCGCACAAGTACCCAAGGCTCGTGCCCAAGGCGGTCATGAACGGGTGGATCCGCAAGGCGGCCCGCCAGGCCGACGGACTGTTCGTCCACACCGGGCTGCTGGCCGGGGAGCTGGCGCGATTCCTCGGGGACTCGCACCCGCCGATCAACGTCGTACACCACGGCGTCTGGACGGTGAACGACCACGTCAAGGGCCCGGCGATGGAAGAGCGGCTGTCGTGGAAACGGCTGCTGTTCTTCGGCGCGATCCGCCGGAACAAAGGACTCGACCTCCTGCTCCGCGCGGCCGAGTACCTGCCGGGCCAGAGCATTACCATCGCCGGCGAAGTGGCCGACTCGGACTATTTCCGCGACGAAATCCTCCCGCTGGTCCGTCGGCTCCAGCAGGGTGGCATGAAAGTGGATTTGCAGGACCGCTTCATCCCCGAGTCCGAGATCGGGAAGCTGTTCGCGTCGCACAGCGCGATCGTGCTGCCGTATACGCGCGGGTTCGTCGCGCAGAGCGGCGTGGCGTTCATGGCCCTCGCCTACGAGCTCCCGATGATCGCCAGCGAGGTCGGCGGCCTGCGCGACCTGTTCGACCAGTTCAAGATAGGCGCCACGTTCCGCGAGCAGACCCCGCACGCCCTCGCCACCGCCGTGAAGGCGCTCTACGCGGAGAACTCGCGGCATGAACTGGAAAGGGAGATCTCCGCGGCGAAACAGCGTTTTTCCTGGGCGGAAGCCGCCCGCGCCACCGCGGCGGGCTACGCCCGTGCGGATAAGAAAGTAACGGAATCGAATGCTAGCCCCGTCAGAACAACCGCTGCTTTCTGAGGTCGCCGTAGCGACGCCGCCCCACGCCGGCCGCGCTGCCACCGCGCGCCGCGCCGCCGTACTGACCGGCGCGCTCGGGTTCTTCTGTTTCCTGCCCTACCTGGCCGTCGTGGTCGGGAGGACGTCCGCCGTGCAGTTCGGCAGCATGCTCACGCTGCTCGTCACCCTACCGGTCCTGTTCCTGTCATTGCGGCGCGGGCCGATCTGGCTCTTCGCGCTCATCGTCGCCCCGCTGTGCGTCGCGGCCCTGAAGGTCGGGCTCACCGGCGACGGCGACATCGCCCTGTCCCTCAAGGCCGTCCCCGTCTGGGCGCTGTCGTGCCTCACGATCGTCGCCGCCCAGGTCTGTGCCCCGCGCTACGCGGTCGAGCTGCTCACCGGCATCGCGATCGCCACCGTGCTCCATGCGGCCGTCGGCGCGCTGCAGATCTACTACTTCTCCTTCGGCCAGTTCCCGCTCCCCTGGCTCTACGTCAACCCGTCCTTCCTGAGCGTCCAGAATAACGCCGAGACGTTCGCCAAGTTCACACAGCGGCCGTTCGGCCTCTTCCCAGAGCCGTCGGCCATGTCCAGCTCACTGGCGCCATGGGTGCTCTTCTGGATCGCCGAGCTGTGCGGCATCGTGCGTCTGCATCGCGCCCCGGCGACCTGGCAGCGCCTGCTCTTCACGGTCGCCGCCGTAGGCGGGCTTGGGCTCATCATCCTCTCGCGCTCCGGTCACGCGGCCGTCACCATGGCCTTCTTCCTCGTCTTCGTCGCGGTCTGGTTCGCACGCTGCCGGGCGACCAAGGGGTCGTACCTTGCGATCCTGGGCGTCTTCGGGATCGCCTTGCCCGTAGCGCTCTATTTCGCCGCCGAGGCCTTGAACGACCGCCTGGGCGGAAGATCGGAACTGGGCAATAGCTCCTGGCAGGACCGCACCGACTCCCTCAGAATAGGTTTCTGGCTCCTGGTCGACGGCGACCTCCCCACCGTATTGTTCGGCGTGGGCCCCGGCATGACCGGGCCTGCGCTCGAGCGCGTGGCGCGCCTTGAAGCTGTCTGGAGCGTCCTGCTCACCTACGTCTACGAGACGGGGGTTCTGGGCCTTCTGGTCGTCCTGTGGATCGGGGCGGCGATGCTGCGGCTCTGGAAGTCGATCCGGTTCGATATCGTCTTCGCGGCCATCGCCCTGACCTGGCTGGTGGGCGTAACGGTCACGACCAGCTACTCCGAATTGCTCCC
>JAQGHH010000249.1 GCA_028288945.1 Phycisphaerales bacterium | reverse complement strand
GCGCGCCGGCATGTCATTTCCGCGCCCGCGATTGTCGCTCGCGCTCGCGGAGGTCGGCGAATCGGTCAAACGCCGCGGCGATTTCGTCGAAGGCGCGGTCGAAAGACTCGGCGAACTTCGCCGTCATCCACGAACCCACCGTGGATTTCAGTTCCAACCCGTGTGCAGACGCCGGAGCACCGCGGACGAGCGGGGCATCGCTACCCACGTGGAACGCCCGCGTGGCTTCCAGCAGCTTCATGTCGTGCGCCGTCATCCGCGCGGGCTGGCGTGTGTACTCGACGGATGAGTGATAGCGAACGTGCTCGACGTACCGCACCGCGCCGCCGGCCGGCGCGCCGGGCTCCAGCCGCCAGTGGGAAGCGCCGTTGCGGCGGCGCAATTGCCCGACCTGGCGCATCGCCGCGAGAAATTCCTGCACTCTCGTGGGCTCCACGTCGTAGTCCGTGGCCACTTCCATTGGCCCCTTGGGGCCGTCGTTGGAGTACCCCACGACAGGATCGCCGTTTGTGGACGGCAGGCTCGATTGCTCGGGTGTACCGAGCGCCACCGGCCAGGGCTGCTTGGGCGCTTCCCCCTTGAACGCCGGCGACAAATCGAGCCCTTCGTTAATCGTCAACGGAAACCAGATCGCCAGCACGAGCAAGGCGGCCATGGACAGGCCGCCGATGAGAAGCGACATGTTGATGCCGACGTGACCGGGGTATGAGAAATGCGTCGTCACGCGCCCCCAGATCGCCCCGCCGATGGCGAATGAGCCGAAGAGCACCGTCAGGTAAAAGGAAATTGCCCGGCCCTTCACCCAGAGCGGCACGGATTTCTGCGTGGCCGTGTTGAAGTTGGTCGGGATGATCACCCAGTTGATCCCGAGGAACACCATGATGAACGACGCCATCCAGAAGTGGTGTACGAACGACAAGAGGACCAGCCCCCCGGCAAAGCACGCCGTGCAGGCGTTGACGACGGGGTCGATCTTATACCGGCGGTGCAGCCCCGGCATGAGCAGCACGCCGAGGATCGCGCCCAGGCCGACGAACGCGAAGAGCATGGCGCAGCCCTTCTCGGCGTGTTCCTTCTGCAGCCCCAGCAGCCCCGTGGCGATGATCGGGACCTGCGACCACATCACGACCGCCGGCACGATGAACGTCAGCACGCGGAGCAGGATGGCGCGGTTGGCGGGGGAGTGGACGGTGTAGAGGAAACCGGAGCGGATCGCGCCCCACATCTCTTCGCCATGCACCGCCGCCCGTTGCGGAGGGCGCTCCCAGCGCCAGAGCACATAAATCGAAACGACGAACGTTGCGGCGGTGACGAAAAACGACGCGCCTACGCCGTGCTCCTTGGGGATGAAAGTTACCACGAAGATGAATAACGCCGGCCCCAGCGCGCGGGCCACGTTCAGCGCGACGCTGTTAAGGTTGATGGCCAGCGCCAAGTCCTTCTTGGGGACCAATTCCGGCAGCACCGCTTGCAACGCCGGGCCCGCGGCGGCCGTGCCGGCGCCCAGAAGGAACGTCAAACCGAGCAACCCCCACGGAGTGATGAGCCCCGCCCAGGTCAGCACTCCCAAGATCGCCGACACGACCATCATCCATATCTGCGTCACGATCAAGAGCCGCCGGCGATCCAGCACGTCCGCCAGCGCCCCGGCGAACACAGAAAGCAGGCAGATCGGCAGGTTGGAAAAGACCAGCACCTTCGCCACCATCTCCGGCTGGGTCTTCGTGCCGTCCGTCAGGATCTTCATCAACCACGGCCCGCCCGCCTCGCGGACCCACGTGCCGATCTGCGCGATCGACGTGGCGATATACAGCGACCGGAACAACTCCACCTTCAGCGGTGCCCACGCATCCGCGCTAAAGAGCGGAACGCGCGGGGCCGGCGGGGCGTACGACAATGTTCCCGAAGTCGCGCCGGATTGAGGAACAACTGGCGATTCGGAAGGACTGCTGGACATACGCGACATGATAGGAGTTATGCCGGGGTCGTCTACTTGTTGATCCGTCGGCCGGCCTCTTCGTGTAGGTTCGGCTCTGCCGAACATTCCCGTGTCCGATGAGTGACATGTTCGGCAGAGCCGAACCTACAAGTTGCGCCACGGGCTGTCCCGCACGTGCCAGGGAATGAGGGCCCGGCGCATCCCGTCACGTCTTCCGATGTTAAGATGCCGGTATGTGCGGAAAACGGCTTTGGGTAATTCTTCTCGTTTCTCTCGGTTGTGTGATTTCAGGCCGCGTTGCGTGGGGAGAAGGTGACGCCAAAAATCCCGACGGCTCGTTCGCCTACACCAACCGCCTGGCGAAGGAGAAGTCGCCGTATTTGTTGCAGCATGCGCATAACCCGGTGGACTGGCATCCGTGGGGCGGCGAGGCGTTTGAGAAGGCAAAGAAGGAGGGGAAGCCGATCTTTCTTTCCATCGGCTATTCGACGTGCCACTGGTGCCACGTGATGGAACGCGAGTCGTTCGAAGACCCGGCGGTCGCGAAACTCATCAACGATAATTTCATCCCCATCAAAGTCGACCGCGAAGAGCGGCCCGACGTCGATCGCGTCTACATGGCGTTCGTGCAGGGGACGACGGGCAGCGGCGGGTGGCCGATGACCGTGCTGCTGACGCCCGAACTCAAACCGTTCTTCGGCGGGACGTATTTTCCGCCGGAGGACCATGACGGGTCGCCGGGGCTCAAGACGCTCATAGCGCGGGTGCACGAGGCGTGGGGGAAGGATCATGCGAAGATCGTTGAGTTTTCCGAATCGATCACCAAGGCGCTTCAGGAGTCGGCGGAGAGAGGGCACGGGCGGGCCGGGGAAGTGCCGGCGACCGCGTTGGCCGCCGCGAATGATAAGTTCTCCAAGGAGTTCGACGAGCAGTTCGGCGGGTTCGGCTCGGGAACCAAGTTCCCGCAGCCGGTGACGCTCAATTTCCTCTTTCACTATCACCAGCGAACGGGCGATACCCACGCGCGGGAGATGGCGCTCAAGACATTGCGGGCGATGGCGGAAGGGGGAATTCACGATCCGCTGGGCGGCGGGTTTCATCGGTATTCGACCGATCGGCGATGGTTTTTGCCGCACTTTGAAAAGATGCTCTACGACCAGGCGCAACTCGCCTGCGCCTACCTCGACGCCTACCAACTCACGCACGATGCGTTCTATGGCGACGTCGCCCGCGACATCCTCGATTACGTGCTGCGCGACATGACGGGGCCGGAAGGGCAGTTCTACTCGGCGGAGGACGCCGACAGCGCGACCGATGCGAAGGAGCCGGAGAAAAAGGGGGAAGGCGCGTTTTACGTCTGGCGCGCGGGCGAAATCGAAGCCGCGGTCGGCCATGGCCCCTCGGCGATTTTCGATTACCACTTCGGCGTTGAGCCCGACGGCAACGTGGCCGCCGATCCACGCGGGGAGTTCCCCAAGAAGAATGTTCTGCACGTCGCGCACCCGATCGAGGAGACGGCGAAAAAGTTCGGCAAGACCGATGCGGAGATCCGCAAGCTGCTCGACGACGCGAAGCGGAGTTTGCTCGAAGTGCGAAACCGTCGGCCGCGGCCGCATCGGGATGACAAGTCGCTGTGCGCCTGGAACGGGCTGATGATCTCCGCCTTCGCCCGCGGCGGGCGGGCGCTCGACGAGCCGCGGTACGCGCAGGCCGCGGCACGGGCGGCGTCGTTCATCGAGACGAAACTGTACGAACCGAAGACAAAGAAGCTCATCCGCCGCTGGCGCGACGGGCAGGCGGACGTGGACGGGTTCCTCGACGACTACGCGTTTTACGTTCAGGGGCTGCTCGACCTTTACGAAAACGCGCAGGACGTGCATTGGCTGAAACTGGCGCTCGACGTGCAATCCGGCCAGGACTCGCGATTCTGGGACGAAAAGGCCGGCGGATATTTCCTCTCACCGGCCGGCGACGCGACGCTGCTCATGCGGCAAAAGGAAGAGGGCGACGCCGCCGAGCCGGGTGGAAATTCCATCGCCGTGCTGAATCTCCAGCGGCTCTCGCAAATGCTCGACGACAAGCCGATGGCCGACCGCGCCGGCAAGACTTTGCAACTATTTGCCGGGAGAATCACGCGCTACCCCACGGATCTCCCGCAGATGCTGGCCGCGGTGGATTTCCGCCTGGGCAAACCCCGCCAGATCGTCATCGCCGGCCGGCGCGGCGCGCCCGACACCGAGGCGATGCTGCGAGCGGTCGCCGAGCAATACATCCCGAACAAGATCGTCCTCCTGGCCGACGGCGATGAGGGCCAGGCCTTCGTCGCGAGCCATGTCGCGTTTCTCAAGGACGTCAAGCCAATCGACGGCAAGGCCACGGCGTACGTGTGTGAGAATTTCGCCTGCCAGTTGCCGACGAATAATTTGGAAGTCTTCAAGGCCATTCTCGATAAACGGGACCTCCCGAAATAACCGGGGAAGCACGCCCGCAACCCGCGGTGGCGGCGCAGGTTTCACCCGCACGTCGCCTCGATGTGAAGGATATGCGCGGCTCGCTGGGTGTTGGGGTTGCTGGTATAACTATGGCGACCTTTGCGATCGCCCGTGTGGGGACGCGTTCGGGAAACATCTCTCAGGGGACAAATATGAAACGATTCATGCTGTTGTTGGCGATCGCCTTCGTCACGCTCACTGGCCCGGCGGGGCTCTATTCCGCCGACACGAAGGAGCAGGCTCCGAAAGCTTTCAAGATTCCGCGGCACGGCGATCTACAGTTGCTCGTGCCCGAGGGTTGGAAGCAGTCCGAGGAACCGGTGCCGCCGGGCTTTCCGCCGACCATTAAGTTCGCCGCGGGGGCGAAGGTCGAAGTCCTGATCACGGCCATTGCCGCCCGCGACAAGGATTTCAACTCCCCGGCGGGTCTCCGCAAGGCCGCCGAGCGATCGGGCGGGGGCATGCTGGCGACGGCCAAGGAATCATCCCTCAAGCTTGAGGAAATCAAGGGAGCGGACGCGACGGGGTACTTCTACACGCTGACCGACAAAGCCCCCGACCCCGGCTCCTTCGAATATGTTACCGGCTGCGTGGCGGGCGTCGGCGATCTCACCCTTTCGGTCACCATCCTTCACCACCAGAAAGACGCCCCCGAGCGGCAGGCGGCATTGGACATGCTCAAGGGCGCCAGGCAGGCGAAGGCCGCCGAGGCCCCGGCGGACGCGCCCCTTCGTCTCGCGGATCCCGGCGGCGCTGCCTGGGAACTCGTGCTGCCCGTGAAGGGCTTTGAGGTGACGGACGATCAAATCAGCAAGGCCCGCAAGTCGCGCCAGTTCATGGGCACGAACCAGAACACAGGCGTCGAAATGTCCGTGTTCATGGAGCCCGCCCCCAAAGC
>JAQGHH010000623.1 GCA_028288945.1 Phycisphaerales bacterium | reverse complement strand
TCGTTCCTGCGGACGACCGCCGCGGTGGCGATCGGGGCGGCCTGGGCCTTGCCGGCGGGCATTATGATCGGGCTTTCGCCTCGATGGTCGGCCAAGCTTCAGCCGATCATCCAGGTGGTGGCCAGTTTCCCCGCGCCGATGCTCTTTCCGCTGGTGACATTGGCTTTAATTAAGCTGGACGTTCCGTTCACGGCCGGGTGCGTCGCGCTGATGCTGCTTGGCGCGCAGTGGTATATCCTTTTCAATGTGATCGCCGGGGCCAGCGCGATTCCGCACGACCTGCGCGAAGTTTGCGACGTCTACCGGATGAGCCGATGGGAGCGCTGGAAGCGGCTCTACCTGCCGTGCACGTTTCCCTACCTGGTGACCGGACTGGTGACCGCGGCGGGCGGCGCGTGGAACGCGACGATCGTCTCCGAATACGTCCAGCTCAAGGGCAATACGCTGTCGGCCTTCGGACTGGGCTCGACCATTAGCAAAGCGACCGCGAACGGCAGCTTTTCCCTGCTGGCCGCGGGAGTGGTGACGATGGCGGTATTCGTGGTCCTGATCAACCGGTTTTTCTGGAAGCGGATGTACCGGCTGGCAGAAGAACGGTACAGCTTGAACGTGTGAGTGGGGGTGTGTCAGAAGTCCGAATTCCGAAGAGAAGACTTTGCCGCGAAGGGGCGAAGGGACGAAGAAGAAAGAAGTTGACCGTAGAGGCCGCGGAGAGCGCAGAGAACGGATACTTGTGTTGCAGGCAGGGCGTACTTTAGTACGCGATTTTTCGCGCGAGCGGCGCGGGGAAACGCGTACTAAAGTACGCCCTACCGGGTTTCTTCTCTGAATGTATGAGTGAGAAAGGAAGCCGGGAGCCAGGAGCCAGAAGATAAAGGCAAAGGCTCGTCAGCAATCATCGCGTTCCCTTCTTCTACCGGCTCCTGGCTTTTGGCTCCTTGAATTCCTATGGCAGCACCCGATTCCCCCATCTGCGAATGCCGCAACCTCAACGTCGTCTTTGGCGGGCGGCCGGCTCTGGAGGACGTCTCGTTGGCGATCAATGCCAACGAGGTCGTCGCGATTCTCGGGCCCAGCGGGTGCGGGAAGAGCACGCTGCTGCGCGCGCTGGTCGGGCTTCTTAAGCCCACCACCGGGCAGGTGCTAGCGCACGGCCAGCCGCTGAAAGGCATCCATCCGGGCATCTCGATCGTGTTTCAAAACTTCGCGCTCTACCCATGGCTGACCGTGCGCGAGAATATCCAGGTGGCGCTTAACGGCCTCGGCCTGGACCCGCAGACTGCGGCGGCGCGGATCGCCAAGTGCATCGACATGGTCGGCCTCGACGGTTCCGAAGAGGCCTACCCCAAGGAACTTTCCGGCGGGATGAAGCAGCGCGTGGGCATCGCGCGGGCGCTGGCGCGGGGGCCGGAACTGCTCTGCATGGACGAACCGTTCAGCGCGTTGGACGTGTTCACCGCCGAGAGCTTGCGCAGCGAAGTCTATCGGCTCTGGACCGGCGATGAAGGGAAAGCCGCGAACAGCAACGGCAGCCCCGCCGGTAACGGCAGTACCGGCGGCAACGGCAAAGGAGTTGCCGGGGGCGGGAGCCATTCGGGCACGGGGCTGCGCAGCATCATGATGATCACGCACATCATCGAAGAGGCGGTCTTCCTTGCCGACCGCATTGTGGTGATGGGGACCAAGCCGGGGCACATCCGGCAGATCATTGCCAACACGGTGCCGCACCCGCGCAATTACCAGTCGCCGCAGTTTCTTGGGCTCGTGCAGCGGCTGCATGACATCATTGTGTCCGAACATCTGCCGGAAACACCGGCGGCCGCGGAAGCCGGGGCCGGCGCAAACCTTCTGGCCTGCGAGCCCGTGCCCAGCGTCAACCTTGGCGAGGTCTTCGGGCTGATGGAGATCCTCCGCGACAACGGCGGCGGGATGGACGTCTTCCGCCTTGACGGGCTGACCGACTACGACTTCGGCCACACGCTTGCAGTGGTAAAAGTCGGCGAGATGCTCGACTTTTTGGACACGCCCAAGAACCGCGTGGTGCTGACTCCGCTGGGCGCGAAGTTTTTGGACGCCGACATCAACGGCCGCAAGGCGCTGCTGAACCAGCAGCTTCAGAAGCTGGGAATTTTCCGGTACGTGGTGCAGATGCTGAAGGAAGCAAAGCAGAAGCGATTGCCACAGGAAATCGTGCAGGAGGAACTGGTGATCCGATTGCCGACGGAAGACGTGGAAGCGCTGACGAAAACGATCATCAGCTGGGGCCGTTTCGCGGAATTATTGGGATACTCGGCTGACACGGATGAGATCTATCTGGATCAGGCCCAAGTCGCGGAAGTGTAAATGGGGAGGGCGAACTGCCAAAGCACCAAGACGCCAAGGAACAATAGAATCCTGCTTCCAACTCTTGCTCCCCCTTGGCGTCTTGGAGCCTTGGCGGTTCATTTCTTTGGTAGGCGTCAATTGACCGGCTTGCCCAGCACGCACGTTGGCGGGAGGGTGACGGTGAAGGTGCTGCCGGCGCCTACCGTACTGCGGACTTCCAGGACGCCGCCCATGGCGTCCACCAGGCGCTTGCAGATGGTGAGCCCGAGGCCGCTCCCCTTGTTGCGGTCGCGCTCGGGGTTGCGCAGTTGGAAGAACTCGTCGAAGATGTGGCGGAGCGATTCTTCGGGGATGCCGATGCCGGTGTCGACGACGCGGATTTGTACGCCCCGGCCTTCAAGATTTTGGGCCTCGACGAGGACTTCGCCGGTGTCGGTGAACTTGATGGCGTTTCCGATGAGGTTGCCGAGGATTCGGGCGAGCTTGATGCGGTCGGCGCGAAGGAGCACCGGCCCGTCGGGCGCCTTGCATCGCAACTGAATTCCCCTCTCTCGCGCCAGCGGCTGCAACTGGCGGTGCTCTTCGTCGAGCAATTCGGCCAGTGCGAACTCGCTCTCCTGCAGATCGACTTTTCCGCTGTCGAACCGGGCGACGTCCAAAACGTCGCCCAGCAGATTCACCAGCGACATGGCGCTGGAGTAAAGCTCGCGCGACAGCTCGGGGATTTCGGAGTAGAGCGCGGTGTTCATCGCCGAGCGGCGGACCAATTCGGCCAGCAGGCTGATCGCATTGGCCGGGGTGCGGATGTCGTGGCTGACGGCCGCGAGGAACCGCGTCTTGCGAACCGAAGCCTCCTCGGCCTCGCGTCGGCGGAGGTCGATCTCGCGCTGGAGGTCCTTTTGCGGCGTGATGTCCACGAACGCCGCCACCGCGCCCCGCATCCGGCCGTCACGGTCGCGGATCGGCCGGGCGTGGGCGAGCAACACGAGCCGGCGATTCGGGGCCGACAGCAGCTCCAGCTCTTCGGCAACGACTTCGCGTCCCTCCGCGCAGGCACGCGCGAGTGGGAACTGCTCGGCCGTGAGGGCACGGCCGTTTTGAAAGAGCTTCCAGCTCAACGATTCCACCGCGACGTTCGCGTCCGGCGCGGCCCCGAACATCACAGCGCCTGCGGGGTTCAGCCGGACGTCCGTACAATCCGCGTTGGCGAACGCGATTCCGAACGGCACCGTCCTCAGCACCGTCTCAAACCGCTGGCGCTCCCGGCTCACGGATTCAAACAGGTCGGCCGCTTCGAGGCTGACCGAAGTTTGTGCCGCCAGCGATTCGACGATTGAAACCTGTTGTTCGGTCCAGGTCGTCTTTTC
>JAQGHH010000585.1 GCA_028288945.1 Phycisphaerales bacterium | reverse complement strand
TCGCGACGGACGCGGGATGGGCGGGCGAAATCGCGCTCGACGTGGAATGGGCGCACGCCATCGCACCGCAGGCGAATATACTGCTCGTCTCGGCCAACTCCCAATCGCTGGGCGATCTGCTGACCGCGGTCGATTACGCCCGCAATGCGCCGGGCGTCTCCACGGTTTCCATGAGCTGGGGCGGCAGCGAGTTCTATGGCCAGACCGCCTACGACTCGCTCTTCACCACGCCCGCCGGGCATACCGGCGTAACATTTGTCGCGGCATCGGGCGACAGCGGATCATGGTGGGGGCCGCAGTGGCCGGCCAGCTCGCCCAACGTGCTTTCCGTCGGCGGCACGTCGCTTACGCTGGCCAATTCCTCCGGCGCCTACGGCTCCGAAACCGGCTGGGGCGGGAGCGGCGGAGGCGTCAGCCGGGTCGAACCCCAGCCCAGCTATCAATCCAACGCCCAGAGCACGGGCGGCCGCACGACGCCGGACGTTTCATACAACGCAAACCCGAATACAGGATTTGCCGTTTACGACTCCGTCCCATACCAGGGACAGAGCGGCTGGTCAGTGATAGGCGGCACCAGCGCCGGCGCGCCGCAGTGGGCCGCCCTCGTGGCGATAGCCGATCAAGGCCGCGCCCTCAATAAACTTGGCCCACTCGACGGCTCCAGCCAAACGCTCCCGATGCTGTACAGCATGAACAACAGCAACGGGACGTACACCACCAGTTACCATGACGTGAATAGCGGCGCGAGCTCGTGGTTCATGGCGGCCGGAGCGGGATACGATGGCGTCACTGGCTTGGGAACGCCCCAAGCCAGTGCGCTCGTCAATGTGCTCGCGGGAACCGGGTCCGGCACGGCCACCGGCGCCCTGGCCGCCACCGGTAATAAGTCGGCTAGCCGGGCGGCAGCCAGAGCGGCGAGGGCAGTGAACGAACCAGTCGCCGCTTCGGCGACGAACGTGCCGTCGGTCTTCAGTGAGATTGCCGTGCGCGCTGCGACGACGTTCGAAATCCAAAAGACCGTCGAGGTGGTACCCGACATCGCTTCAGTTCGCGTCGCAAGCGCAGGCACGGCACTTTCGGTAGGCGCGATGAACACGGCGGCGGCAGTGGACGCCAGCCTGGCTTCCTGGGTCAGCTCCGGCCCGCCGGCGTTTCGTGTGGCACGCCCGACCGGCGCGATTTCCGCGGCCGAGACGATTGCGCGAGCAATCGCGCCGGGCGGGAATGTCGAAGGCACGCCGACAGCCCCCGCCGCGGCGATTGCCGGCGCGGTGGCCAGGGCTGCGGGACCGATCATCGCGGCTGCCGAGCCGGCGAACGTGTTCTACCACTTCGCGAACTTCGACCCGATCGCGACGTTCTCCGGCGCGATCAAGGCGTTCGCGGACGAATCGGCGTCGATCCCGTTGATCGGCGCCGCCGACACGGACGGACATTTTTCCCGCGCGTGGACGATCACGGGCGTGGTGCTGGCGATCGACGCGGTGCTGGTTGGCCGGTGGTACTCCGACCGCTCCGCCGCCAGGCGAGCCAAATCGAAAGCAGCCGCGGCCGGCATGTCGGGTGAAATTGATTCCCCCCACGAATGGCGGGAATAAACCGCGCTCCACAGCGAACAATAGGATAGGACATCGTTGTTGCACGGGTTTGCAAGCCGTGCGGTCCACAATCTCCCTTCCCTCCCCAGCGGTGGGCGCCGTTACCGAGAGCGGCGCTCACCGCATTTTTATGGAGTGGCTTGGGCATCCTGCCACAGTCGTGGTACTCCGTGACGTTCGATCCGTACCCGGATCGAAGAAAGTCCGAGCGCATCGACCTCTTCCACCGCTTGAGAAGAACTGCGGTGCGGAGAAACGCGAAGCCGCGAAGGGCGCGAAGACGGACGCGAAGAAGACAAGGCAAAGCCATTTAGGTTCGGCTTTGAGCCTGTGAATAAATCGGTTTCCGCCGGACGCGTCACCGGTCGGCACGTCGCGGTTACGGGAGGTTGTCGGTTTTCGGTCACCGGGTCATCGTCGTTGGACTCCTTTAAGTCCAGGTACCCGCCGTCGAGCAGGTGCTCCTGAGCCTCCACCCCCGTCCGCTCGCTGGAGTTGCAACACAAGATCAAGTGGAATGCCTGCCGCCAAAATTGAGGCATGTACCGTAATAAGGGGAGTGGGGGAGGCCTTCCACTTTTGGAGATGGGAACCAAATTGCGTTGAGTACGTCGCCCAAATGCAAAAGGCCCGAGGATCGCTCCTCGGGCCCATTCAGTTTCGATTGCTGGGGTCGCTATCGCTTAAGCGCCCTTAACTACTTCGATGATCGCTTGGGTCTTGATGACCATTTGGGTTTCGTCGAAGAGGTGGAAGCTCTGGACGAGCAACTCATGGCTGCGGCGTTCGATGTCGAGGACGCTGAGGAAGCCGGCGGTGTCGCCGATGGCGGGGCTCTCGGCGGTCATGAGCTCGCGCTTGGCGGCGTAGGTCGAGATCTCGTGTCGGGTCGCGTCGTAGAGCGTCTGGGTGAGCTGCTCTTCCTGCGTGCTGATCATGTACTTGATGTTCGGGCCGACCATCGCCTCGTGGTACTTTTCGCCACGACACGGGATCGACTGCAGCAGGTTGCGCTCGATGATCGGATCGTGATTGGTGGCAATCACTTCCGTCAGGGCGTTCTTGCCGGCCGTGAAGGTGACAACGTGGCCGCCTTCGACGAGCCAGATGTCGGCGTCGTAGGCGCGACGGCTGACCTGCTCGGTGGCGAGGATCTTGAAAAGTTCGGGATGCAGGGCGCGTTGGTAAAGAAGCAGAGTCAACCCGCCGGAGCGACGTTGTTTGGTTCGGTTGGGCATATGGCGTCCGTGCTCTTTCTAGAAGAGTTCGACGACTCTTCGGCTAAAGACCGGGGTGGAAACCCCTGAATTAATACGCCACAGCAGGCAGGCGCGCTCACTGGGAAAAACGAATATGCGAGCGAGCCGATCATCCATTATCGGCTACCTACCGCTGTTCCGCGTCCGCCACGCTGGGGAGCGGTTAAGGAGGGGCATTGTAGGGATGTTCGACCCGAACTGCACGAAAATTCTTGCCTGACGGCAACTCTTCCAATTTATAATAATGTTACGATAATATCATAAAACGCGTGGCTGGAAGCAGTTACGCCGAATCCTCGGAAAAGGAAAATGACTCCGAAATAGATGCCTGCCGCCGCGCGAAACGCAAAAATTCGCCATACCAATTGTTCGGCCGGATTCCAGTAATGGTATGCGGAAAACAAGAGCCCCGAAATTACCACCATTAGTAGATAGACGAGCCCGCTTTGAAGTTTCAACAGGTCTTTAAAGATCAGGCTGAAAAGCGTGAAAAGCACGAGGCGGAAGACGAACTCCTCGTAGACGCCCGCGCCTAAGTCCATGATGAGCCTGTCTCTTATGCCGTCCGCACCGGATACAATTGCCGAGGCGGAAGATGGGCAAACTGCAGCCACGGACAGGTAGCGATTGATCAGAAAGCCAAGCAGCAGGACCGGCAGGCTGAGCATGATGCTCTCGGCGAACATGCCGACGACGGTCGCCATTTCCACCCGCCATGTGTCGTTTCGGGCGATGTGCCAGGCGAGCAGAATGACCACGACCGCCAGCGCGGGAAGGTGGCGGCCTGTGGCGCCGAAGAGGTGGAAGAACTCCTGGAGTTTGCTGAAGGCGATGATCTGCTGATCGTGGCCATGCCGGGCGGCGGTGGTCAGGTAGCGGGTGCCAACCTCATACATCACCACCATCGGCAGCAGCAACACGAGGCTTGGAAGCGGCAGCGTGGCCCGCTGAAGATATCCCGGAGGGGTGAGAAGGATCGATTCCCCGCCATTGGCGGGTGCGGCCGCGGCGCGGGTCATCGGGCTTCCCCCCCGTGTGCGGAATGGCCGGCCTTTTCCACCCGGGCCTCGGCTTGCTGGCACTGGCGCGTGATCCGTATGGCCCGGCTGCCCCGGAATTCGCCGATCTGTCCCAGGAACTTGTGCTTCCCTTCGATCTGAACCAGAACATCCTTCGCGCAGTCTTTTTCGGTGGTGATGACGTCGCCGATTTGCAGGGCGAGCAGGTCACTGAGCTTGATGGTCGTCTGGGCGAGGAACGCCCGTACCTCAAGCGGGGCGTGACTGACGGTGTGCTTGAGCTTGCGGAGGTGATCTTCCTGGCCGCCTTTGCGCTGATAGCTGAACCAGTTTTGGGCCGCCAGCACGCCCATGATCGGCTCGATCACGTTGTACGGGATGCACAGGCTCATCGTCCCGGCACGATTGCCCATCTTAAGCTCAAAGCCAACGACCACCACCGTTTCGTTGGGCGGGACGATCTGCACGAGCTGCGGATTGCTCTCGAAATCCTGCACGCTAAAGGTCACCGGTGTGAGGTTGCTCCAGGCTTCCGAAAGGTGATGGGTGGCGCGGTCGGTGATGCGCTGGACGAGACGCTGCTCGATTTGCGTGAGCGGGCGCTGCGGAATGAACAGGTCGGCGTTGCTGCCGCCCAGTAGGCGGTCGATGATCGGGTAAATGATGAGCGGGCTGATCTCAAGGCATAACTGCCCGTCAAGCTGCTCGGCCTTGAGCAGGTTAAAGCAGGTCGGGTTGGGAAGCGAGTGAATGAATTCGCTGTAAGTAAGCTGTTCGATGTGGGCGACGCTGACTTCGATGATTGTCCGCAGGTACCCCGAAAGGGCCGCCCCGAGGTTGCGGCCGAAGCCTTCGTGCAGGGCCTCGAGTGCGCGCATCTGGTCTTTGCTGACGCGCTCGGGGCGTTTGAAATCGTAGACCTGAACGTCCACCTGCCCGGGAGACTTGCCGCCGAAGATCTTGGGCGGGGCGTCCTGCTGCACCTGCCCGGCATCCACTGCGGCGAGGAGAGCGTCTACTTCGGATTGGTCCAGTACGTCAGTCATGGCAGTGGCCTCCATGCCACATCGGGTATTATCGGACACGTACGGGAGAAGACTGTAACCGGGCTTTAGTCGAATGCCACTGCGTCACATGAACATGTCATCAACCGCGAGTCGCCAGCCAGACACGGCCGGCTCGGCCTCCGTCAGGTCGCCGCGACGGTAAAGGGTCGGCGTATCGGGGGTCGAAGCGCGATAAACGCGGACGACGTCTTCGCTAAGAACACCGACGTCCCAGACGACGAATGTGCCGGCCGCGAAATAGTCGGCGCGCTTCCGCGCTATCGCCCGTTCGGCCGCAGGGCCGTAATCGCCTTCGCTGCGCACCTCCACCGCGAATGCCGGCGCTCCGTCATAGAACTTCATCGAGAATTCCACCGGACCGGCAACAAATGCGGCGCTTGCGCTGAAGAATTCCCGATTGGTGAGGTCGACACGGAACGCCTTGTTGTCATTGACCGCAAGCCCAGATTTGGTGCGCTTGGCGCACTCGCGAAGTAAGGCAAAGATCTCATCCCCCGCGTATCCCGGTCCGATTCCTATTGCCGGCATACGTACGATCTCCCCGTCAACGATCTCGGCTTTTCCGGGTTCGCGGTAGAGGTCCTCAATTGTTGCCCGCGTCTTTACGGTCATGGCCGCCTCCCCATATGTGGCTGCATGTACTCTAGCGTTATTCTACCTCACATGCCCGTCCCCGGTGACTACCCACTTGTATGTCGTCAGGTCGGTCGCGCCCATGGGGCCGCGGGCGTGGAGTTTGTCGGTGCTGATGCCGATCTCGGCGCCGAGGCCGTACTCGCCGCCGTCGGCGAAGCGGGTGCTGGCGTTGATGATCACGCTGGCGCTGTCGACGCGCTGGGCGAACGAATGGGCCGCCGTGATGTTTTCGGTGAGGATCGCGTCGGTGTGGCGACTGCCGTGCTCGTTGATGTGTGCGACGGCGTCGTCCAGTGAATCGACCACCTTGATGCCGATGGTGAATGACAAATACTCGGTGTCCCAGTCGGCGTCGGTGGCGGGTTTGGCTTGTGGGTAGAGCGCGCGGGTGCGCTCGTCGCCGCGAATTTCCACGCCCTTGGCGGCGAGGTCTTCGCAGACTCTCGCGAGCAGCCGGGGGGCGGCGTCCTTGTGGAAGAGCAAATGCTCGACGGCGTTGCACACCGCGCCGCCCGGATAGCTGGTCTTCGCGTTGACGCAGATTTCGCGGACTTTCTGCTCCATATGCCCGGTGGCCGCGTCGACGTAGATGTGGCAGTTGCCGGTGAAATGTTTGAGGACGGGGATCGTGGATTCCTTCACCACGGTGCGGATCAGGTTTTCGCCGCCGCGAGGGATGACCAGATCGATGTAGCGGTCGAGCTTGAGCAGCGGGGGGACGAGGGCGCGGTCGGTCGATTCGACAAGCTGTACCGCGGCTGAGTCAATCTCGGCCTTCTTCAGCGCGGCCTTGATGATTCCGACGATGGCGCGGTTGGAATGGATGGCTTCTTTTCCGCCGCGGAGAATGATGGCGTTGCCGCTCTTGAGGCACAGCGCGGCGGCGTCACTGGTGACGTTCGGCCGGCTCTCGTAGAAGAAAAGCACCACGCCGATCGGCACGCGCACCTTTTGAATCCGCAATCCGTTGGGCCGAACGTACCCTTCGAGAATCTGCCCCACCGGATCGACCTGCCCGGCGATCTGCTCGACGCCCGCGGCCATGGCGGCGACGCGCTTTTCATTGAGCTTCAGACGTTCGACGAGGGCGGGGTCAAGGTCGGATTGCTGCGCCGCCGAGATGTCCTTCGCATTTGCTTCGATCAGTGTGGATTTCTGCTTTCGGATGGCGTCAGCGATGTGCCCGAGCACGTGAACCTTCGCCGCGCCGTCCATCGTCGCAAGCTGCGCCGACGCACGGCGGGCGGCTCTGCCGAGGTCTTCCACGTACGCCTTCCAATCTTCCATGGCAGTATTGTAGCAGGCAGGGCGAATTCATTCTCACTCGGGGGCCTTGCGCTCGACGATCGTGAAGGGGAGCGTCTTGTGGGTATCGTCCGGGCTGACTTTCAAACCCGAGTTGCTGAAATCGATCGTTAATTTCGCGACATAGCGCTGTCCGACGACCGGCTTACTGCCAATGGGGGGATCGGTGGCGCCGAGATCCAGAATGGCCTTGGGTTTGGGGGCGAAATTCCCCAAGTTTACTTGCTCCACCGTCTGGGCTGGACCAATGATTTTCACACTGGAAATCGTCGAATCGAATTCGGGCTTGAACTCGTCCCACGGCTTGCCCGGGGGATAAACCGCCCATACCGGCATCGCATTGACCACGCCGGCTATTTCCGGGTTCTTCACTTCAACCTTTGCCGACACGACGGGCGGGGAAATGGTCACGTGCGCGTCGCTAAACGGCAGCACCACTTCCACGCCCGGGATATCCCGCACGCCCGGGTCGTGCTGCGCCGGGATTTTCGCATATGCCACCAGCGTCGCCCCCCGCAGCAGAGATTCGGGTCCGTTGACGCGCACCTTTCGTGGCTCGAATATCGCATTCGGCTCGATGTTGGTCACGTTCGGATCCGCTCTTACCTCCACGTCCCGTTGCGTCATCGCGTCGATCGATACTTGCGCTTCGCGGGGGAGCGGCATCCTCAGAGTAAGACCGCTCTTCTCGATCAACGGATTATTTCCCAGGCCGCCCAGGGAAACCGAATGGATGCCCGGACCGAGCTTCGTGTCCACGTCCACCGGCAGAGCCGTGCCCGCCAATTTCTGTACCACCTCTTCGACCCGCGCATGCGGGCCCTCGAGCTCCGCACGAACCTGCAGATCGGGACGCACGCGCCCGTCGGCGTCACGCAACTGCACCAGGAAGCGCGGGTCCACATTCCTCACGTCCACACGAAACTGCACCGTGACCTTGGACGTTTGTTCGCGCTCGGCCCACACCCAGATCAGCGCCGTCAACGGCGCCACCCACATGAGCTCTTTCAGACTGCTGAGTAGTTTTTCGCGCGAGAAGGTGTCGCGCCCCCACAGGCGAACGCCCGCTATGAATTGACTCCAAAACGACCGGCGCGGCCGTGGAGTCACGGCCCGGCGGGGCCGCGTCTCGGGGGGCGAGGTTAGGGGAGTTTCGGGCATGAGTGAAGTAGGTAGTTGGCGGGGGCAGAAAAGTTGCGCCCGGCCCTGTCGTCACGTCGCTGTCGCGCGGGCCGTTAGAAATGGGCTGCGTTCGCCCCTTCCCAAAAGTTCGGTTAATAAGCCGCGGAGGGCCTCGGGCGTGAGCTTGCGGATCAACTGTCCACGCTCGGCGATGCTCACGTCGCCGGTTTCTTCGGAAACCACCAATACGACCGCGTCCGTCTCCTGGCTCATGCCGACCGCGGCGCGGTGGCGGGCGCCCAGCTCGCGCTCCAAATCCCCACTCTCGGCCATTGGGAACTGCACACCGGCGTACATGATTCGTCCGTTGCTTATGACCACGCCCAGATCGTGCAGCGGCGAGTTCGGCCAGAAGATCGTATTCAGCAGGTCGGCCGAAATCGAGGCGTCCAGCTTCGTGCCGCTTTCCGCGATCCCGCCGAGGCCCACGTCACGCTCGATCGCGATCACCGCGCCGACCTTCCGCCGGGAGAGGAACGTCGCCGATTCGACCAGTGCCTCGATCTCCTCATCGATCTCGCGGTATCGGCGGAAGATGCTCGCCTCGCCCAGCCGCATGAGCGCCCGGCGCAGCTCGGGCTGGAACACCACGACCACGACGAACGAAGCGGAAAGCAGGAACCGGCCGTAGAGGAATTGGATGCGATCGAGGTGGAACTCGGCACTGAGCAATCGGACGATCAGGTAGACCGCGATCAGGATGAAGGTGATCCCCTTGAGCATGCGCGCGCCGCGCGTGCCGCGAAGGAAACGAAGGACCCAGAACACCGCAAGGCCGATAAGCAACAACTCGATGGCGACCTGCCACCACGGATAGGTGCGCAGCGCCCGAAAGAAGGCTGAAAAATCGACGAACTGGTTTGGCATAACGCTGATCAGAGTATCGGCCCGAACCGTGCGAGACCGCCTGACTATACGGAGAAAAAAATGCGCTTCCAGTTCAAATCGAGGGAAAAACACGTCCAATTTACAAAGCCGTCCGGATCGCCCGGATCATGCGCATCACGCGGGCCGTCTCTTCGACATCATGGACACGCACCACCCCCGCGCCGTTGGCCGCGGCCCATGCGGTGATGGCCGCTGTGCCGAATCGGCGGCCGGATTCGGGCGCCTCGCCCGTCACCTTGCCAATGAACCCCTTGCGGCTCGCCCCGACCACCAGCGGCCTTCCCATCGCCGCCAGCGCGGGCAGATCGCGGAGCAATCGCAGGTTGTGCGCGACCGTTTTCCCGAATCCGATCCCCGCGTCCAGAAGCACGTTTTCCCGTGAAATTCCTGCGGATTCGGCCGCGGCCAGGCGTTCGCCAAGGAACCGGCTGACCTCCGCCGTCACGTCCGCATAATGCGGCGCGAACTGCATCGTCGCCGGCTCCCCCTGCATGTGCATGAGCACGATTGGCGCGCGACGCCGGGCCACGAGCGGCAGCATCGCCGGGTCGTCCAAGCCGCCGGAGATGTCGTTCACGACATCCAGCCCGGCGTCCAGCGCCGCCTCGGCCACGGGCGCCAGCGTCGTGTCAATCGACAACACCACGGGCACGCTCTGCCTCAATTCGCTTAACAGCGGCCCCAGCCGGGCGAGCTGTTCCGCGGCCCCGACCCGAAGCGAGCCGGGCCGCGTTGATTCCGCGCCCACGTCGATCCAATCCGCCCCCTGCGCAACCATCTCCCGGGCACGAGCCAGCGCCGCCTCGACGTCCGCAAACTGCCCGCCGTCGGAAAAGCTATCGGGCGTGACGTTGAGCACCCCCATCACCAGCGTGGGCCGGCGGGGGTCGAGCAGCCAGGCTGAAAGGTTGGAGGGGTGCAAACGATTTCCTCGAATGTGACGGGTTCCGCGATCGGCCTCAACTCCGACCCGCCCGTGCCACCCATTGCAGACGCTCGTTAAGTCGCTCGCGCGCCAGGTCGATGGCCGGCTTATGGGCGACTTGCTCCGAGCGGCAGTGTATCCGGTCCTGCTGGTCAGCATCGTCGGCGGACTTTGGATGCTGGCAGCGTCGCAGGGAGAGCTCCTGCGAAAAGCCGACGCGGGGCTTCCAGCACTTCCGCCCCTGCACCACACCGATTCGCCAGCAACGCCATTAGAGGATCCCAGGCCCCTGGCCCCCGAATCTCCGGGCTTTGCGGAAACCGACCGATAACTCGATCCCGCGAATGCCCCGATCCCGGTGACTGCTAAAGTGGTACGCACCGGCGGGGAACGGGAAACGCCGGCAGTTCGCAGGTCAGGTGATTCCCTTCGAATGAGCCAACGAAAATGCCCGGGAAAGTTTAGTCCCGGGCTGTTCAATTGAACTTCGTGTACTTTGCGCCTGCGGGGCGCATTTCTCAATCCACGAGATTCTTCTCGAACACGATCAGGTTGTCGGCGTGCGTCGAATCCCAGCGGATGCCCACGATGTCGTACCCGAGGGCGATCGCGAAGTGGATGAACTCGCGCTGGTGGTTCATGCACTCGCAGCGGACGTATTCGTAGCCGTGGTCCTTGGCCCAAGCCTGCTGGGCCTCCTGCAGTTGGCGGGCGACGCCCTGTCGTCGGAGGTCGGGGAGCACCGCCCCCATCCAGTGATAAAACATCCCAGGCTTCAGCTCGAAGCCGATCCAGAACCCCACCGGCTTCTCGTCGATGCGCGCAAGAAGCGTCAGCGTGTTGTAGCGCCCCATGAAGCGGCGTTTAAAAAAGTCCGCCTCCCGCTTGGGCCGGAAACAGGCGTTGTAAAGCTCGACCGCCTTGGGAAGCAGCTTCTCGTCCACCACAATAATTTCAGCCTGGGCCACCACAACTCCTTCAACAAAGCGCGAATGTGGATTGTACACGGATCCGCGGGCGATTCCATGTGCCCGGACAGACGTTGCGTCCCCCCTGACCGCTCCTCATTTTTCACGTTGCATTTTGTATTTTGCAATTTGCATTCAATTCTCTTCTTTATTGATTAGCCAAAACGAAAAAGGGCGCCGAACCAGTGTCCGGCGCCCTTGACGTTTTTATTAGACTTATCACACACCTCACCCGGGGGCCGGCAACCCCCCAAGCCCGCCGCCCAGCCCGGGCCGCACGTCCGGCTGCTTGGGGTCGGTGCTCGGCTGGACCACCGTGCCCCGGCGGTTTTCACGCTCGAGCAGGTCGCCCACCGTCGGCTTCGTGAGGTTATCGCCACGCATGATCCGGTCCACAT
>JAQGHH010000568.1 GCA_028288945.1 Phycisphaerales bacterium | reverse complement strand
GGCCGCACGTCCGGCTGCTTGGGGTCGGTGCTCGGCTGGACCACCGTGCCCCGGCGGTTTTCACGCTCGAGCAGGTCGCCCACCGTCGGCTTCGTGAGGTTATCGCCACGCATGATCCGGTCCACATCGGACGCGTCCAGCGTCTCGTACCGCAGCAGCGCCTTGGCCAGTGCCTCGACCCGCTCGCGGTTGGCTTCGAGGATCTTGTGCGTCTCGTCATAGAGGCGGTCGATCAGCTTCTTGACCTCCTCATCGATCATCTTGGCCGTGTCTTCCGAGTACTCGCGGCTGTCGCCGAAGCCGCCCATCATGTTGGGCCGGCTGTCGTCGTCGCCGTAGAACACGAACCCCAGGCGGTCGTTCATGCCCCATTCCCGGACCATCCGGCGGGCGATCGCACTGGCCTGGCGGATGTCGCTCATTGCTCCGGTATTGATGTCCCCGGTGAACATCTCCTCGGCGATGCGCCCCGCGAACATGGTCTTCATGGTCGCGATGCACCATTTGCGCGAGTAGCTCATCCGGTCCTTCTCCGGCAGCGCCATCGTCGCGCCGCCGTAGTTGCCCCGGGGGATGATCGTCACCTTGTGGATGGGGTCGGCTTCCTTCTCCAGCCACTGAATCACGGTATGTCCCGCCTCGTGGTAGGCCGTGGCGAGTTTTTCCTTTTCGTCGATCACGCGGCTCTTGCGCGCCCGGCCCCAGCGGACCTTGTCGCGCGCCTCCTCAAGATCGTCCTGCTCGATGTACTCCTTGCCCGCGAGCGTCGCGCCAAGCGCCGACTCGTTGATGATCGCGGCCAGGTCCGCCCCGCTGAATCCGGGCGTCGCCCGGGCCAGCTTCAGCATATCCACGTTCGGCCCCAGCTTCACCTTCCGGCTGTGGACCTTCAAAATTTCGAACCGCCCCTTCACGTCGGGCAGCGGCACCGTGATCTGCCGATCGAACCGGCCCGGACGCGTCAGCGCCGGGTCCAGCACGTCCACCCGGTTGGTGGCGGCACAGACGATCACCTGGTCGTTGGTATCGAACCCGTCCATCTCGACGAGGATGGCATTCAGCGTCTGCTCGCGCTCGTCATGCCCGCCGGAGGAAAATCCGCTGCCTCGGCGACGGCCGACGGCGTCGATTTCGTCCAGGAAGATGATGCACGGGCTGTTGTCCTTGGCCTGTTTGAAAAGGTCGCGGACGCGGCTCGCGCCCACGCCGACGAACATCTCGACGAAGTCGGAACCGGAGATCGAGAAGAACGGCACGTCCGCCTCGCCGGCGATGGCCTTGGCGAGAAGGGTTTTGCCGGTGCCCGGCTCGCCCACCAGGAGCACGCCGCGGGGGATGCGGCCGCCCAATCGCTGGAATTTCTTGGGGTTCTTAAGGAACTCCACGATCTCCATCACCTCTTCCTTGGCCTCTTCAATGCCGGCCACGTCGTCGAAGGTAATGTTCGTGTGCTCCTTGCTCATGACCTTGGCGCGGGCCTTGCCGAAGTTGCCAAGCATGCCTCCCGCGCCGGCGCTGTTGCGCAGTTGGCGGAAGACAAAGAACCAGACGAAGCCGAAGATCAGGATCCAGGGGACCAGCGGCACGATCACCTGCATCAGGATGTTATTGGTGTTGACGACCTCCACGGTCGCGGTGCCGCGATTCTTGTCGAGCCACTCCACGAACTGCCACTGCTGGAGGGTTCCGGCGGGGGCGTCGGTCTGGAATTTCAGGATCTTCGCCGATCCGTTCGGCAAGCCGCTGACAACCGTCTCGCTGTTGAACTTGCCTTTGATATTGTCGCCCTCGATGATGAGGGATTGCACGCTGGCGGTGCGCATCTTCGCGAGGAATTCACTGAACGGAATCGCGGTGTATTCGCGCTTGGTGCTCTGCACGAACGCAAAGACCATCAGCACCAACGCGACAAACAGGATCCAGCCCAGCAACCCTCGTCCGAAACGGATTCCCCCGTTGGGCAGCCCCGGTCGGGGACGCTTGGGCGAGGGGCGGTCGGGTCGTTGCTCTGCCATGGGTTTACGTCCTTCTTCGTGCCGCGGGCACAGCACGGTTGCCTGTTCAATCCATCCGCCGGGACGCCATCAGCTTACCCGTCCCGGCCATCTGTGTCATACGCCCGATCCCATCATAAGGTTGTCCCCCCCGGCATTTCTACCCACCCGGACCGCCGAGCCCATGTAAGGTGGCCGGAGGCGCTATCCCGCTTCTTCCTCTATCGGGACGGGAACGACGCGGAATTAGCGTTTGGGGGAGGGGATTAGGGTTCGAGATTCACAAGGGAAGGCGGACAAACGCCGATCTGCCAATTTTCACTTTGCAGTTTGCAATCTCCGCCGTCCGAATTGCAATGCAAATCGCAAAGTGCAGATTAATAAAATGGAGGTTAATGCGGACTCCGCTCCTCCATCCTCGCTCCTCCTGAACCCTGAACCCCGACCTACTTCCCCGTCCCCCACTCCGCCTGCAATTCCTGAACGATCGCCAGGGCAAGCCGTTCGACGTTCTGCTGTTCGCCGACCCAGCGGTCTTCGGCAAGGGTCGGGTAATATGGCGCGGTCTGCTCGAAGTTGGTCCGTTGCGTATAGATCTGTCCGTTCCGCAGGTCGCGCCAGGTGAATTTCACAATGAGCGAATAGATCTGCTCCTGCGGCACCGCCGACACGCGGTTGTTGCTCGTCGTGCTGATCCGTACGCCGGTGATCTCCCCCTCCAAAATCGTGTCCGCCCGCTCCTGCGGCACGACCTTATAGGGAGACTGCGCCTCAAGCTGATTGATCACCGCCTTGCTCAGCGGCATTTCGATCCCCGTGTACCGCGTGCGGTTGCTGAAGATCGGCACCGCCACGGTCCGCACGTCGTCGCGGTACAGCGTCTTGTTATGAAAACTGGCATCACTCTCACCGACGCCGCTCATGTGATAGCCGCAGCCGGACGTTGCGAGGGCTAATAGAGCTGGAATAATCCACGCTTTCATCGGGCTCGCTCCTGTTCCCTCTCCCTCCCAGCGAGAGGGTTTAGGGTTAGGGTGAACCGTCAAAAACGCAAGAGAAGGTGCAATTCGCAAAAGATGCGCTCCCAGACTTACCACGCTTCGCCCTCACCCCGGCCCTCTCCTTGGGAGGGAGAGGGAGCAGGCCGCCTCACGGCCCTTCCGCCGGCCTCGACGTCGGGATCGCCGCGGGCGGCGGGGGCGGGGGTTGGTTGAGCGCCCACGCTGGCATGTCCTTGAGCTGCCGTTTGGCCAGTTGCGCGTCACGCGAATTCGGGTACGACTGGATCAACTGCCGGTAGAGAAAGACGGCGGCCTTGTACTGAAAGGTCCGGCGGTAAAAATCAGCGTCGTAATACGCCTTGGCCGCGAGTTGCCCGTCGATGTCTTCGATTAATTGCCGGACGTTGGCTTTCTCGGCAAGCTCCGGATAGCGGACCTGCACGTCCTGAAACTGGGCGCGGGCGTCGAGCAGGGGGGTGGCATCGTACTTGGGGCCGCGGAACTGGGCGTTATTGGCGAACGCCTGCCGGAGCCGGGCCATCGGCACCTCCGGGCTCCGCGGGTAGATCCGCACGAACGCCCCGTAGGCGTCCGCCGCCAGGTCGTACTCGAACGTGTGGTAGTAATAATCCGCCGACCTCAGCAGCGCCCGCTCCGCCAAGGGCGAGCCGGGCGAGCGTTCCTGAATGCGGAAGAGCATCTCTATCGCCTCGTCACCCATGTCGATGATCGGGAGCCCGAGGAACCGCTTCTTGTACCCCTTCAAAAACTCTTCCGCCACGCGGTACTGAAGCTCCAACGCCGGGAAATAGAGCTTGCTGTCCGGGTAGTTGTCCAGCAATTCATCGCACTGATAGAAGCACCAGATGCGATCGCCGTTGTCGAAGTAGGCTTTGGCCAGCAGGAGCAGCCCGCGGTCGCGGTCTGGCGCGACGGGATTTTTCTTGAGCCAGTCGAGCAGCAGGTCGTGGGCGTGATCGGCCCGGCGGGCGTCGAGCATCTGCTCGGCACGGTCGAGCGTCGGGTTACTGAGCACCGGCTTGCTCGCCGGGGCGGTCTGCGATTCCTTCCACTGCCCCGTCCCGCCGTACTCCCAGCTCTTGGGCTGTGCCCAGGCACGTGACGCACCCGCGAGGCAACCCAACATTGCGACAAACAAAAAAGCGGTCCGGACCATGGGGCGGAATTGTAGTGGCCGGCCCCAGCGCCAGCAATGACGGCCGGCGGGAAGTTTGCGTTGGCTCAATCGCTGGGGAGGATCATGCGCATCACCCCTGGCCGCGGGCGAGGCGGGCGAAGGTTTCTCCCCGTTCCTCGAAGTTGGCGAACTGGTCGAAGCTCTTGTACCCCGTACTGAGAAGGACGATGTCCTGTGGCACGGCGATTTGTTTGGCGAGACGGACGGCGGTGGGAAGATCCCCGCAACGATAAACCGCCGCGGCAGACGTGTGGGGCGAGCCGCCAAGTAGATCCGCGATCTGCTCGCCCGTCTTGCCGATGCAGAGGACAGCCTTGGCCCTGTCCACCAGCGCGTTGCACATCGCGGTGATCGGGAGGTGATGGTCGTAGCCGCCGACGATTTGGATGACTCGCTTGGTCGGGAATGAATCGAGTGCGGCGACCGCAGCTTCGGGGATGGTGGCGATCGAGTCGTTGTAGAAGCGCACGCCGCCTGATTCGTGGACCATCTCCAGGCGGTGGGGCAGTCCGGGAAATGATCCGGCCGCTTCCTGGGCTTCGCCCCACGAGACGCCCATCACGCTCGCCGCCGCATAAGCGGCCTGTGCGTTGAGCTGATTGTGCCGCCCCGGCAGCAGCAACTCGAACGGCCGCCTGCCTTCGACGCCGAACGGAACCACCCGTGCCCGCGTTTCCCGGCCGAGGGCCATGCCTTCGGGATTTTCTTCGTTCAGGATCGCGACGTCATCGGGCCGCTGATAGCGGACGATGTTCTTCTTCGCGTCAAGGTATCCGGCCAGTGAGCCGTGCCATTCGATATGGTCCGCCGCCAGCATCGTCACGACACTCACGTGCGGCGACCATCGCATCGCCCCCAAATGCTCGAGCATGTAACTCGA
>JAQGHH010000547.1 GCA_028288945.1 Phycisphaerales bacterium | reverse complement strand
GTCACCGTATTCCCTTCTCCACCTCCCTCGCCGCGTCCGCGGCTTGCAGATGCCGCATGTCGAGTTGGTGGACATGAAGGTCGAGAACAAATTCCGCCGGGGCGTGCATCTGCTCTCGCAGCGGCTCGAGCACCTGCTCCGAACGACCATCGACGCCGGCCACCAGGCTATCCTGCTTCTCAACCGCCGCGGCTACTCCAACTTCGTCTACTGCGCCTCTTGCCAGAACGCCGTGCAGTGCAAGTATTGCGACGCGACGATGACGTATCACCGCTCCGCCGCCTCCCACGCCCGCGGCGCAACGCTCGCCGAGGGCGTGCACACCGGCCAGCTCCATTGTCACTACTGTCTGGCCGTGAACCCGCTCCCGGGCAAATGCGACCATTGCGGCAAACTGCTGAGCCTCTTCGGCCTGGGCACGCAGCGCGTGGAAGAAGAGATCCAGCGCAAATTCCCCGACCTGAAGTTCGCCCGCGTCGACAGCGATTCGATGCACAGCGTCAAGGATTACGAGGCGCTCCTCGGCCGCTTCGCCAAGGGCGAAGTGCAGGTGATGCTCGGCACCCAGATGATCGCCAAGGGCCTGGACTACCCGAACGTCACGCTCGTCGGCGTCATCAGCGGCGACACCGCCCTGGCCCTCCCCGATTTCCGCGCCGCCGAGCGCACGTTCCAACTGATCACGCAAGTAGCCGGCCGAGCCGGCCGCGGCGACGCCGCCGGCCGCGTCATCCTGCAAACCTTCCTCCCCGACGACCCGACCATCCAGGCCGCCATCCGTCAGGACTTCGTCGGTTTCGCCAAGACCGAGCTAAAAAGCCGCCGGGACGTCGGCCTCCCACCCTTTGCGCGAATGGTGAGAATCGTCATGCGCGACCAGGACCAGCAAAAGCTCCACAAGCACTCGGAAGAACTGGCCGCCAAGTTCACGGAAGCCGTAAACGCCGCCGGCAACGAAGTAAGAATGAAAGGCCCCATGCCCTGCGCGATCAGCCGGATCGCCGGATATCACCGCAGCCAGCTCGTGATGACCGCCGCCAGCGCGACGCCGTTGCAGAAAGTCCTGGCCACCGTGCGGCAGCAGGGGGGACTTGCACGGAACGAGCGGATCGCGGTGGATGTGGATCCGGTGTCGCTGTTATGACCGGCCTGTCTCGTATGAAGGTGAGGGATCGTGAGTTACGACATACTCTTCTGGAAACAGAAACGAGGATTCAGGGCGGAACCCGAGGTAATCTATAGGGACTTGCTCAAGCCGGAGAATCTGAAAGGCCTACAGCGCCTCCCTGTTAAGCAGATACTCGGAGAGTTGAAGAAGTTGTTTTCTGATTTTAATCAGAAGGAACGTTTCCCCTTGGTGACGACGGATACGGGATCGATCGAACCGGGATGGTCTGAAAAACACTTCAGTTTTACGAGTCGGCCGGGCGGAAGTAACGAGCATGAAATGCACATGCTCGTGCGGCTAATGCAAAAGTTTGGATGCCCTCTGTACGACCCTCAGTTGAACAAGAGGTTTAAGCTGCACGACTCGCCGCCATTTCGCAAGGCGGAGCCCGAAGAGCCCGAGATCCGCAACTTAAACGACCACGTATACGATGCTCTCTCACCCGACGACGATTTAGCCGCCGCAATCCGCAAGATGAAGCAAATCGAAAAACAGGCGGGCAAGCGGAGCACCAATCGTCCAAACCGGGCCGATCGAAGTCGTCCCAAACGGTGAGGCTCGTGCGCCCGCCGCACCCGTGTCGATATTACAATGCCCACCCGGTTCGAGCCGTCTTCGACACCATCGGTGATTCAGGCGCAGATTTTATTATCGGTTGGGCCGGGAACGATACGCTCGTCGGAGGGGCTTGGAATGACCCGCCTGGCATTGACGCCCTTGATTTCAGTTCACACGTCGCGTTCGGCGGGCCCGGCGACGACATTCTCGGTTCCACGACCGGCACGAGTAAACTTTACGGGGGAACGGGGAAGGACGAATTCGCCGCTGTTCCCGCCGAAGTCAAGGATCGGCAGTCCGGCGAACCGATTAAAAGCCCGATGTTCGCCAGACCTGGCTGACCTCCAAGTGTGATTACGCCAGCAGCTTCTCCTGCACGCGCCAATCGTCCTGCGGGCCGATGAGGCGCTGATTCAGGCCCTGGTAGGGGTAGCTGAATTTGAAAGCGTCCATGCCGAGCACGCGCAGGATTGTCGCTTGGAGGTCGTGGACGTGGGTTTTGTCCTGGATGACGTGGTAGCCCAGGTCGTCGGTTTCGCCGATCGTCTGGCCGGGCTTGATGCCGGCGCCGGCCATCCAGATGGTAAACGCGTGGGGGTGGTGGTCGCGGCCGAGCAGCTTGCTGCCGTTGCGTTCTTCGTTCAATGGCGTGCGGCCGAATTCGCCGCCCCAGATGACGAGCGTCTCATCCAGAAGGCCGCGTTGCTTGAGGTCGTGAATCAACGCAGCGACCGGGCGGTCCATCTCCTTGCACTTTTGCGGCAGATGGGTCACCAGGTCGTCAACCGGGCCGGTGCCATGGCAGTCCCAGCCCCAATCAAAAAGCTGCACGAAGCGCACGCCCTTCTCAACCAGCCGACGGGCGAGCAGACAGTTATTGGCAAAGCTGCCGGCCCCGGGCTGGGCGCCGTAAGCCTCCTGCGTTTCCTTGGATTCCCGGGAAATGTCCATCACGTCCGGCACGGCAATCTGCATGCGGTAGGCCAGTTCGTACTGGCTGATGCGCGTCAGCGTTTCGGGGTCGCCGAACTCTTTGAGCTCCAGTTCATTGAGGTCCTTAAGCGCGTCGAGGCTCTGTCGGCGGACGTCGCGGTCCATCCCCGCGGGGTTGGAGGCGTACAGAATCGGCTCGCCCTTCGAGCGGCATTGCACGCCCTGGAATACGCTGGGCAAATACCCGCTGCCCCAGAGGCTCTTGCCGCCGGTTGGGTCGGTGCCTCCCGAGACGAGAACAACGAAACCGGGCAGGTCCTGGCTTTCGCTGCCCAGACCGTAGGTGATCCACGAGCCCATGGAGGCATAGCCCGGCCGCTGGTTGCCGGTGAACAAAAGCATCTCGGCGGGGGCGTGGTTGAACTGGTCCGTCCACATCGACTTGACCACCGCCAGATCGTCGATCACCCCGGCCGTGTGCGGGAGCAACTCACTCACCCACGTGCCGCTTTGCCCGTGACGGGCGAATTTATACGGTGACCCGAGCAGCTTGGGCGTCCCCTTGATGAACGCGAACCGCTCGC
>JAQGHH010000211.1 GCA_028288945.1 Phycisphaerales bacterium | reverse complement strand
CCGGCGGGGGGGCGCAATGAGCCCGTCACGGCCGTTCATCCTGCGGCCGGTCGCGACGGTGCTGCTGATGGTCGCCATTCTGCTCACCGGCGCGGTCGCTTACCGTCAGCTTCCCGTCTCCGCGCTGCCGCAAGTTGATTATCCCACGATCCAGGTCGTCACGTTTTATCCTGGCGCAAGCCCCGACGTGATGGCCTCCTCCGTCACCGCGCCGCTTGAAAAGCAATTCGGCCAGGTGCCGGGGCTCAACCAGATGACGTCGACCAGCTCGGACGGCTGCTCGGTCATTACGCTGCAGTTCGCACTCGAGCTGAACATCGACGTCGCCGAGCAGGAGGTGCAGGCCGCCATCAACGCCTCCTCCACTTATCTTCCGAAAGACCTTCCCAACCCGCCGATCTACAGCAAGACGAATCCCGCGGACGCGCCCATTCTCACGCTGGCGCTGACATCTCAAACGCTCCCGTTGTCGAAGATCGAAGACCTCGCCGACACTCGACTGGCGCAGAAGATCTCGCAGCTTCCGGGCGTGGGCCTCGTGAGCATCAGCGGCGGGCAGAAGCCGGCGGTCCGCATCCAGGCCAACCCCACGGCCCTCTCCTCCCTGGGCGTCAACCTCGACGACCTGCGCACCGCTATCGCGCAGGCCAACGTCAACCAGGCCAAGGGAAGCTTCGACGGCCCGAAGCAGGCCTACATTATCGGCGCGAATGACCAGCTCCTTTCCAGCGACCAATACCGGCCGCTGGTGATCAAGTCGTTGGGCGACCGAAACGTAAAGCTCTCCGACGTGGCAACCGTTGTTGACGGTGCGGAGAACGCGCGTCTGGCGGCGTGGATGAACGAAGCGCCCGCCGTCATCGTCAACATCCAGCGCCAGCCGGGGGCCAACATCATCGACGTTGTAGACCGCGTGAAGAAGCTGCTCCCGCAGCTCAAGACGTCGCTGCCGTCCTCCGTCGCGGTCGCGGTGCTCACCGATCGCACGACCACCATCCGCGCCAGCGTCGAAGACGTGCAATGGGAACTGATCCTCACCGTGGCGCTGGTGGTGATGGTGATCTTCCTGTTCCTGCGAAACCTGGCGGCGACCATTATCCCAAGCGTCGCGGTGCCGTTGTCGCTGGTGGGCACCTTCGGCGTGATGTACCTGCTGGGGTACAGCCTCAACAACCTCACGCTCATGGCGCTGACGATCTCCACCGGCTTCGTCGTCGACGACGCCATCGTGATGATCGAAAACATCTCGCGCTTCATCGAGCAGGGCGATTCGCCCCTGGCGGCGGCGCTCAAAGGCTCCGAGCAAATCGGCTTCACGATCATCTCGCTGAGCGTCTCGCTGATCGCGGTGCTGATCCCGCTGCTGTTCATGGGCGACATCGTCGGCCGCCTGTTCCGCGAATTCGCGGTGACGCTGAGCGTGACGATCGTCGTGTCGGCGGTGGTTTCGCTGACGCTGACGCCCATGATGGCCGCCCGCCTCCTGCGCCACCGGCCCGAGGCGCAGCAGGGCCGCCTGTTCCGCGCTTCGGAGCACGCCTTCCAGTCGGTCATCGGGTTTTACGCCAGGACGCTCACGTTCGTGCTGCGCCATCGCGTCGCGACGCTGTTCGTCGCCGTCGCCACGCTCGTCGCCACGATTGTCCTGTACATTGTCGTCCCCAAAGGCTTCTTCCCCGTGCAGGACACGGGCGTGATTCTGGGCGTCTCCGAAGCGCCGCAGAGCATCTCCTTCACGGCGATGTCGCAGCGCCAACAGGCGCTGGCTTCCGCGATCTTGAAGGACCCGGCCGTCGAAAGCCTGTCATCGTTCATCGGCGTCGATGGCACCAACACGACGATGAACAGCGGCCGCATTCAGATCAACCTCAAGCCGCTCGCGCAGCGGAAAATCGGCGCGTCCGATGTCATCCGCCGGTTGCAGCCACGGATCAGCCAGGTCGAAGGCATCACGCTCTTCATGCAGCCCGTGCAGGATTTGACGGTTGAAGACCGCGTAAGCCGCACGCAATTCCAGTACAGCCTTGAAGACCCCGATCCCAAGGAACTTGGCGTTTGGGTGCCGAAGCTGGTGGAAAAGCTCAAGGAGCTTCCGCAACTCCGCGACGTCGCTAGCGACCAGCAAGACCTGGGGCTACAGGTAAAGCTGGCGATCGACCGCGACACGGCTTCGCGCCTCGGCATCACGCTCCAGATGATCGACGACACGCTGTACGATGCGTTCGGCCAGCGGCAGATTTCGACCATGTACACGCAGCTCAACCAGTACCATGTCGTGCTGGAAGTGCCGCCCGGGTTCCGCGACAAGCCGCAGGACCTGGATCACATTTACGTTCGCTCGGGGGCCGGCGCGCCGCCTCCCGCGCCCGGCAGCGTTTCCTCCCCCGCATCCGGCGGCGCGCCGCCCACCCCCGCCGGCGCGGTGCCGTTGAGCGCCTTTTGCCATTTTGAAGATTCGACAACCCCGCTGGCGGTGAACCACCAGGGCCAATTTCCCGCAGTCACGATTTCATTCAACCTCGCGCCCGATGCGTCGCTGGGCGAAGCCGTCAACGCGATCAATGCGGCAAAGACGCAGATCGGCCTCCCGGCGAGCATCGATGCCGGGTTCCAGGGAACCGCCGAGGCGTTCCGTGCCTCGCTCACCAACGAGCCGATTCTGATCGTCGCCGCGCTGGTCGTTGTCTACATCGTGCTGGGTGTGCTGTACGAGAGCTTCATCCACCCGATCACCATTCTCTCCACGCTCCCGTCGGCCGGGGTGGGGGCGCTGCTGGCGCTGTTCATCTGCCGCACGGAACTGAGCGTCATTGCCCTCATCGGCATCATCCTGCTCATCGGCATCGTGAAGAAAAACGGGATCATGATGATCGACTTCGCGCTGGAGGCCGAGCGCAAGGAAGGCAAGCCGCCCGAGCAGGCGATCTACGAAGCGTGCCTGCTGCGCTTCCGGCCGATCCTCATGACGACGATGGCCGCGCTGCTGGCCGGCGTGCCCCTGGCGATGGGAACGGGCGTCGGCTCGGAGCTCCGCCGGCCCCTGGGCATCACCATGATCGGCGGGTTGATCTTCAGCCAGATCCTCACGCTCTACACGACGCCGGTCATTTATCTGGCGTTCGACAACCTCGCCCGGCGATTCGGCCGTCGCCCGTCGGGCGGGCCGGCGCGCGAGTCGCTGGACGAAGACCGCATCATTGGCCACGGAGAGGGGGGCAATGGCAAGGTCCGTGAGGGGGCGCTGTCGTGAGCATCTCCACCCCCTTCATTCACCGCCCCGTGGGCACGACGCTGCTCACGATCGCCATCGCCCTGGCCGGGGCGCTGGGGTATGTGTTTCTGCCCGTGTCGCCCTTGCCGCAGGTCGATTACCCGAGCATCCAGGTTTCCGCGGGATTGCCCGGCGCGAGCCCGGAGACGATGGCGTCGGCGGTGGCGACGCCTTTGGAAAAGCAGTTCACGCGCATCGCCGGCATCACCGAAATGACTTCGACCAGCTACCTGGGGTCGACGAACATCTCGCTGGTGTTCGACCTGAACCGCAACATCGACGCCGCCGCCCGCGACGTGCAGGCGGCCATCAATGCCGCCCGCGGCCAGCTCCCCACCAACCTCCCCAACAACCCGTCCTACCGCAAGGTCAATCCCGCGGACGCGCCGATCATGATCCTGTCGCTCACGAGCGATACCTACGACAAGGCGCGGATGTACGACGAGGCGTCGTCCATTCTCCAGCAAAAGATATCGCAGGTGAAAGGGGTGGGGCAGGTGACTGTAGGCGGGGGGGCGCTGCCGGCGGTGCGCGTGGACGTGAACCCGACGGTCCTCAACAAGATGGGCCTTGGACTGGAGGACGTCCGCACCGTGCTCGGCAACGCCAACGCCAACCGGCCCAAAGGGCAACTATCGGGCGACGAGCGAGCGGTGTCGATTGCCGCGACGGATCAACTGCTCAAGGCGAAACAATATGAGTCGCTCATCGTTGCCTACCGCAACGGGGCGGCGATGCGGCTGGGAGACATCGCCTCCGTCACCGACTCCGTCGAGGACACCCGCACCGGCGGCTTCGTGGACAACAAGCCCGGCGGCAAGCCGTCGCCCAAGCCTTCGGTCGTCATCATCGTCTTCCGCCAGCCGGGCGCGAACATCATCGACACCGTCGACCGCGTCCGCGCCCTCATGCCGCAGTTGCAGGCGGAAATCCCCGCGGACATTGCCCTCTCGGTCGTCATGGACCGCACCGCGACCATCCGCGCGTCCGTCCGTGACGTCGAGTTCTCGCTGCTCATTTCGCTCTCGCTGGTCATCCTCGTCGTCTTCATCTTTCTGCGCAACGGACGCTCCACGTTCATCCCCAGTGTCGCGGTGCCGGTGTCCCTCATCGGCACGTTCGGCGTCATGTACCTCTGCGGCTACAGCCTCGACAACCTCTCGCTCATGGCCCTGACGATCGCCACCGGATTCGTGGTCGACGACGCCATCGTCGTGATCGAAAACATCACCCGCCACCTGGAAGCGGGCATGTCGCCGTTGCGGGCGTCACTGCTGGGGGCGAAGGAAATCGGCTTCACCGTCCTCTCGATCAGCCTGTCGCTGGTGGCGGTGTTCATCCCGATATTGCTCATGGCGGGAATCGTCGGCCGGCTGTTCCGGGAATTCGCGGTCACGCTCTCGGTGGCGATCGGCGTGTCGCTGGTCGTCTCGCTGACGGCCACGCCCATGATGTGCGCCAAGCTCCTCAAGCACCGCAGCCAGACGCGGCACGGCCGCTTCTATCACGTCACAGAACGCGGGTTCAATGTGATCATCGGCTTCTACGAGCGGACCCTCGGCTGGGTGATGCGCCATCAGCCGGTGATGCTCGCCGTCACGCTTGTCACGATCGCGTTCACGGTCTTCCTGTACATCAAAGTCCCCAAGGGCTTTTTCCCGCAGCAGGACACGGGCCGAATGGTCGGCTCGATCGTCGCCGACCAGGGCACCAGCTCGCAAGCGATGAACGTGCTGCTCAAGCGCTTCTCCGAGACGGTCAGCGCCGACCCTGCGGTGGACAACGTGATCGCCTTCACCGGCGGGCAGGGAGGCGCTTCCAACACCGGCCGCATGTTCGTCGCGCTCCTCCCGTTCGAGCAGCGCAAGCTCTCCGCCGACGAAGTGATCAAACGCCTCCGCGGCAAACTCTCCCAGGTCCCGGGCGCGAGCCTCTACCTCCAATCCGTGCAGGACATCCGCGTCGGCGGCCGTCCCACCGCCGCCCAGTATCAGTTCACTTTGCAGGGCGAAGACCTTGCCGAACTCAATGACTGGGGCCCCAAGGTGGTTGACCGGATGCGCAAGCTCGCCGGCCTGGCGGATGTAAACAGCGACCAGCAGAACCGCGGCCTGC
Organism: Phycisphaerales bacterium; assembly: GCA_028288945.1. GTDB lineage: Bacteria > Planctomycetota > Phycisphaerae > Tepidisphaerales > Tepidisphaeraceae > RYN-428. Next base: position 1,438 of record JAQGHH010000211.1, on the reverse strand, counting down.
AGGAGAAAATCGACATCGACCGCGCCACCGCCGCCCGCCTGGGCGTCAGCGTGGCTGACATCGACAACGTCCTCTACGACGCCTTCGGCCAGCGACAGGTCTCGACGATGTACACGCAGCTCAACCAGTACCACGTCGTGATGGAGGCCGAGCCGTCGTTCTGGCAAAACCCGGACGGGCTCAATTACATTTATCTAAAAGGGCGCAACGGCGCGCAGGTGCCGCTGAGCGCCGTGGCCCATAAGACCCGCACCACCACGGCGCTGGCCGTGAACCACTCGGGCCAGTTCCCTTCCGTCACGATCTCCTTCAACCTTCTGCCCGGCTTTTCACTGGGCGAGGCCGTCCCGGAAATCGAACAAGCCGAGCGCGACATGGGCCTCCCCCCCAGCATTCACGGCAGCTTTTCGGGCACCGCCCAGGCCTTTCAAGCGTCGCTCAATAACATGCTGGTCCTGATCATTGCCGCCCTTTTGACGGTCTACATCGTCCTCGGCGTGCTCTACGAAAGTTACATTCACCCGATCACGATCCTCTCGACGCTCCCGTCGGCGGGCGTGGGGGCGCTGCTCGCGCTGCTGATCACCGGGACCGACCTGAGTGTCATCGCCCTCATCGGCATCATCCTGCTCATCGGCATCGTCAAGAAAAATGCGATCATGATGATCGACTTCGCGCTGGAAGCCGAGCGGAACAGCGGCAAGTCACCCGAAGAAGCGATTTTCCAGGCCTGCGTCCTGCGCTTCCGCCCGATCATGATGACCACCCTCGCCGCCCTGTTCGGCGGGCTGCCGCTGGCCTTCGGCCACGGCACCGGCGCGGAACTCCGCCAACCCCTGGGCATCGCCATCGTCGGCGGCCTGATCTTCAGCCAGGCTCTTACGCTTTACACCACTCCCGTTGTCTACCTCTACCTCGACCGCCTGCGCCTCTGGTTCGAACGCACCCGCGGCCACGGTTCCCCGACCGCCGTGCTGCCGGCGCCGCAATCGTGAACTGTCAACGCCGTGATCCAGTTCCCGCGGCACGGGCGGCCGGCATACCGTAGGTTCGGCTCCGCCGAACGTTTCACCCGTTGAGCCGCAGTGTTCGGCAAAGCCGAACCTACAAGAACTGACGTGGCGGCCCGCAAATGAAAGCGGCCTCGTCGCCCCACCCCAGGCCCGCTCGGTGTGTCTATTGTTAGTAAAGCCGATCCCCGGCTCGAAACGAGGAGAATCCCATGAAACCGCTTTTTGCAGCCCTTGGATTCGGGACGCTGGCCGTGGCGGGTTGTACCGTCCATCACTACGAGCCGCCCCCGCGCGACCGGGTGGTGGAACGGACGGTCGTGGATCAAAACGGCAACGTCGTCGAGCGCGACACGATTGTCGAAGACGGCGCTCCGCCTCCGCCGGCGCGGGTGGAAGTCGTGCCGGTCGTCCCATACCCCGGCGCG
>JAQGHH010000205.1 GCA_028288945.1 Phycisphaerales bacterium | reverse complement strand
GACGCAAGCCCTCCGCCGGATTGTAACGAGTGGACGTTCAAATTGCGGCAGACATTTCTGCCCGCGGTCCAGCCCCATTTGCTTTAGCCCACCAGCACCGGCTCCGCCGCGATCACCCGATCCGTCTTCGGATCACGCCGCACCGGCCGGTAGACCGTGTCGCGCTCGACCGGCTCGCGCCCCGCCTCCCGAATCAGTCGGCGGAGGTCTTTCTCATGCAGCTCCTGGTGCGTGCCGTCGCCCTCGCGTTTGGTGATGTCGTACCAGACCACGGTGCCGTCGAGGTCGTCGCAGCCCCAGTCGAGCGCGACCTGCGAAAGGCCGATCCCCTGCATGATCCAAAACGCCTTGATGTGCGCGATGTTGTGAACCATCAGCCGGGCGATGGCCAGGGTCTTGAGGTCGGTCAGTCCGGTGTTGCCGGGGAGATGGCCCAGTTCGCTCTGCTCGGGGATGAAGGAGAGAGGGATGACGCAGTTGAAGCAGGCTGGGGAGGGAGAGGACGCGGGGACGGGGGGGCGGGGGGACGCGGGGAGGGGGTTGGGATTGCAAATTGCAAATTGCAAATTTGGAATTTCAAATCGAGGAGCGGCCGGAGTGGCTCCGCCGTCATTTTGCATTTTGCATTTTGCACTTTGCATTTTGCATTCGTCTTCTTCCTCGTTCCCCGCGTCCCCGCGTCCCCGCGTCCCCGCGTCTGGTCCTCTCCGAAATGCGGCCAGCGACTCCTCCTGCAACTCCCTCAACTTTACAAAATGCCCGATCCGCTCTTCCGGCGTCTCCACGTGCCCGTAGAGCATCGTCGCGTTGGACGGAATGCCGAGGCTGTGTGCCGTGCGGTGTACCTCAAACCAGCGGTCGGCGCGGACCTTGCCTTTGAAGACTTCGTCGTGCACGCGGTCGTCGAAGATCTCGGCTCCGCCGCCCGGTAGGCTGCCCAGGCCCGCCTCGCGCAAGGCGATCAAGGTGTCGCGCACGCTCAGATGGCTGATGCGGCCCAGGTGAATGATTTCGATCGCGGTAAAGGCCTTGATGTGAAGCTGCGGGCATTCGCGCCGAATGCCGCGGAGCATGTCAAGGTAATAGTCGAACTTCAGCCACGGGTGCAGCCCGCCGACGATGTGAACCTCGGTCGCCCCCGCGTCCGCGGCTTTGCGTGCCGTGGCGATCACCTGCTCGACGGGCATCTCATACGCGCCTTCTTCGCCGCGTTTGCGGTAGAAGGAGCAGAACTTGCACGAGAGCGCGCAGACGTTGGTGTAGTTAATGTGGCGGTTGCGATTGTAGTAGGTGCGGTTGCCGTGGAGCTTCTCGCGAACGAAATTCGCCAGCCGCCCGATCCCATGCAAATCACGGCTGCGCGAAAGGGCGACGCCGTCGTCAAACGAAAGCACCTCGCCCGCCACTACCTTCTCGGCCACGGGCAGCAGCGCCGGATCGATCACGCGGATGGACTTTGCGGCTGACATAACTCGAAAGAGTATAGGGAATCCCATCCGGGCGCTCTACGGCTTTCGCGGGTTTTGAAAGTGGCTAGTGTTTCTGGCCAGGACTTGTGTCGGTGGCGTTTCTCCCTCTCCCTCGTACTCGGGGGAGAGGGCAGGGGTGAGGGGCGGAACGTCGAGGTGCATTTTCCCGCCTATCGCGCCACCCTATGTTCGGCCCCTCACCCTAACCCTCTCCCCCGGGTACGAGGCAGAGGGGACAGTTCCCCCTCACGTTTCACGCTCCACGTTCCACGCGCCCGCTTTCACGCTCGCCGAAATGTCCGTCAGCCTGTTCGTCATCGGCGTGATCGTGGTGATGGTCGGGTCTTCGATGACGCTCATGCTGCGAGCGGCGGCGAACAATCGCAATCCGCTGGTCAGCGGCAGCACGTCAGGGGCATCCGCCAGCGCGCAGGCCGCGGTGGCGCGCTCGGCGACGGACATGCTCGTCGCAGACCTGAAGGTTGCAACGGGAATCACTACGAGTTCCAGCGGCGGGGGGCTTACCGCGAACCTGATCGTGCCGGGGCGGTACGGGTCCGACACCACCGAAACGATTGTTTACAGTTGGACGGGGCCGGGGGCTTCGCTCATGCGGAAGCTCAATTCCAACACGGCGGTATCGATCGCCGACAACGTGCAGAGCTTCAGTCTGCCAGCCGTGACGCGGACCGCGGGGTCGGGAAGCGCGCCGGCTGAGGGAGCGGTAACGCAGCTCATCGCCCCGGCGGGCTCCACGCCGACCAATTCGGCCCTGACCGCCACGAACCAGGTGGCGGAGTATTTCAAGCCGTCGTCTGTTGCCGCGGCAAGCTCGTGGAAGATCACCAAAGTGCAGGTCAAGATGGTGGGAACGAACACGGGAACCGTGACGGCGCAGATCGTTCCCGTCGACGCGGCCAATGTGCCGATGAGCGCGGTCCTCGGCACGGCCAGCGTCGCCGGCTCTTCGATCCCCACGACCGCAGGATACGTCGAGTTCGTCTTTTCGACGCCCATCTCAGGATTGAGCCCGTCGCAGGGTTACGCCGTTGTCGTTTCCGCGACGGCCACCGGGAGCAGCGTCCAATACAATTCCGCCAGCACGGCCGCGGGAATGTCGTGGACGACTTCAACCAACACCGGCACGACGTGGGCCGCGCCGGTCACGACGTCGGGAATGCTGCTCAACGTGTTCGGGACGGTGACGCAGTAGCGGCCGGGAAAGGCGCCAATGGTGGGCGAGTACGCCCACCCTGCGTGGTCGCATTGGGCGTTCTTATGGCCAACACATTTTCATATTCGACCGCCCGTCGCGGCTTCACCCTCATCGAGTCGACGATCGCGCTGGTGGTCGTTTCCGTCATGATGGTGGCGGCGATGTCCGTTGCCGGGCAGTCGGCGCGGTCGCGGACAGTGCAGCAGGAGCAAGTCCGCGGCGAAGCGCTCGCGCGCCAGCTCCTCTCGGAGATCATGCAGGAGCCCTACCAGCAATCAGGCGTGACCACCACCGTGCTCGGCCCGGAGGCGGGGGAAACGCGTTCGACCTACAACGACGTGGACGATTTCAATGGGTTGAGCGAATCTCCGCCGAAGTTTGCGAGCGGGACGGCAATCCCCGGCTTTACCGGGTGGACGCGGGCGGCCAAGGTGGAATGGGTGAGCGTTACCGGGTTGCTTTCATCGACTTTTACTGTCTCCAGCACCGAAACGGGGATGAAGCGCATCACAGTGACGGTCACCGCGCCGTCGGGCAAGGTGACGGCGCTCGTGGGGCTGCGCAGCAAGTACAGCCCGTTCGAGCACGTGCCTTCGGTGGCGACGACCTACACGAGCTACATGGGCGTGACGGTGCAGATCGGCTCGGATTCCACCACCGCCAGTTCCGCCAGCGCGGAACTCGTCAACCAGGTGCCGTAAATGCCAATGCCATTTTCACAATCCGGTTCGCCACGAAGGTCCCGCCAATTGCGGCGGGGGAGTGTTTACGTGTTCGTGCTCGCGACGGGAATGGTCATCGCGGTGATCGCGGCGGCGGTATTGACGGTCGCGCAGGTCAACGGGCGCGTAGTGTCTCAGGCCAACGACTCGGCCGAAGCAGAAGTGCTCGCCGAGAATGCGGTCGAGTATGCGCTAAATGTGATCGCCAACGATTCCAACTGGCGGACGGATTACCCGGCGCTGATGGCGGTCGGGCCGGTCCCCATGGGCCGCGGGACGATCAGCTTCACCCTGGCCGACGACATGGGCGGCACGCTCGCCACCAGCACGACCGATTCGATCCGCATCTATGGCACCGGCAAAGTCCGCAACGCGACCAAGGTCTACAGCCTGAAGGCCGCCCCGGTCTCGCCGCTGAATTGCCTCCAGACGGTCATGGATGTGTCGGGTGCCGCGACCTTCGGCTCGACGATGACGATTAGCGGCTCGGGCCTTATCGCCAGCAACGTCTCGGTCACCGGCAACTCCAACAACTTCAATGCGCTGAACGTTGAGGCCGTGACGACCGTGCTCCTTTGTTCGGGCACCGGCACGCACACCGGCCTGGCCGCGGCGCGGTCACTGCCCGACTCGACGCACGTGTTCGACTTCTACAAGACCAACGGCACGAGCATCAGCATCGGGAGCTTGCCGAAGGTCGGCGTAAACTATCAGTGCTTTTACCGCGTGCTTTCACCCTCGGTAAACACCCTGGGCGGCGGCACCAACGCCAGCGGCATTTACGTGATCGATTGCCAGAACAACAACATCCAGGTCGCGTTTTGCCGGGTCGTGGGCACGCTGGTGCTCTTGAACGTGGGCTCGGCCTCGACCGTCCAGAGCTCGAATTATTTCCAGACCGGAACGAACGGCTACCCGGTGCTCATGGTGCAAGGTGCGATTACGATTAAGACAGCTTCGGCCAATCTCGTGGACAACTCGGCTACCGGCAACGCCACGGTCGCCAGCATCAACTACAACCAGACCGGCGCGCCCTATCAAGGGGTGGCGGACACGACGTTTACCACGGCATACCCGTCGCGGTTTGATGGTCTGGTCTACGTGTCGGGCGCGCTGACGACGAGTACGGTGGTGAACATCAACGGCGTTCTTATCGTGGGCGGCGCCTATACGGGTACGACCTTGAGCACCCTGACGCTCAATTACGACTCTTCGAGTTACAAGAATCCGCCGCCCGGATTCACCGGCGGCTCGCTCGCGCCGGTGTCTGGCAGTTGGCGTTGGGAACCCGGGCCCTGACGGCGCAAAAAAGCAGGCCCCGGAATCCGGGGCCTGCACACATCGTTTGGCTGACAATTTTGACTACAGGGGCAGATTGTTGAGGACCGTCTGCACCTGGAGGATGACGGCATCGACCGCCGCGGTGTCACTCGTGACGACCACGTCCTTGCTGCCGCCGAGGATTAGGTCGTTCGAGCCGATGACGGCGACGAAATCCTTGCCATTGCCTCCGGTTATAATGGAGTGATCGACGATCGCGAGAATGGTGTCGGTCCCATTGCCGCCATCGACGAATTGGTCGCTTCCGCCAAGGGAAGCGAGCGTATCGTTGCCGTTGCCTCCCAGGACGATTTCCCCGATGCCGTTCTCGACGATGATGAAGTCGTTGCCGTTGCCGCCGTCGATGATGCAGGAGGGCGCCGGCAGGGCGAGGTCGGCATTGTTCACCACGATGATGTCGTCGCCCCCGCCGCCTTCGATGGCAGCCCCGATGCTCTGGCCGGAATACTGGATGGTGTCGTTACCGCCGCCTCCCATGATGAGGATGTGATTGATGCCCGAGTAACCGGCGGAATCCCCGATCGGATTTCCGGTGCCGTCGATGGCCGAGACATTGTTAGGGCCACCTGCCTGGTCGATTTCGAAGACGTGTATGGCGGTTCCCGTGTCAGGCAATTGAAAGACGACGGTGTCTCCGACCGCGGTTACCGTGACGCCCGACAACATCCGCCGGCCTTCTAGAGATTCAAACATCATAGCGCAATCCTTTCCCACTACCTGGAGCCCGCGCTTCTGCGGCAGGGCGTCCCTGGAAACAGGGAATTGACGCGCCCACGCCGCTCGCAACGGGACTCATTTACCTTTATTTTGTTCAGCTGCTGGTGAACGATTTGCCCGCGTTCACAGAACCACATCAATACGTGTCAACCCATCGGCGAGTCGCCGAAGGTGGCATGAATTTACAGAGCCACAGAACGCAAGTCTAATGAAATCCGATTTGGCAAAATGGGGGTTTTTGCGTCAAAAATAAGGGAGGGGCGGACGTGTCTGTGGCAAAAAGCTTGCAGAAAAGTGCATTCGGTGACGTGATTTGTATCGTGCCCTGGAACGTTTCAACTCGTGCGGCTTCTGGGATTTGAAACCGACCCCTATGCCGCAATCGCCCCGGCGAATTGGTGTTGCTTGAGCACTCGGTCAAACTCGGAGAAATCCAGCGAGCAAAACGCCGGCACGAGTGCCGGGTCGAACTGCGTGCCCGCGCATCGGCGGATTTCCGCCAGCACTTGGTCGTGGGGCATGGCGGGGCGGTAGGAACGGTTGGAGCTCATCGCATCAAACGTGTCGGCCAGCGCCAGCACGCGGCCGATCAGCGGGATGTCCCCGCCCACGAGCTTGTGCGGGTACCCGCCGCCGTCCCAGCGTTCGTGGTGATGCAGCACGCCGGGCAGCACTTCGCTGAGCGCGGGGATGTCTTTGAGGATGCCGTAGCCGGTGACCGGATGTTTCTTGATGTGCTCGAATTCCTCGGGCGTGAGGCGGCCGGTCTTCGTGAGCACGGCTTCGGGGATGCCGATCTTGCCGACGTCGTGAACGAGGCCGGCGATGTGGTATTGCTCGACGGTTTTGCGAGGAAGCCCGATGGCCGCCGCGGCTTGTGCCGCGAGCACGGCGACGCGCTCGCTGTGGCCACGGGTGTAGCGGTCCTTGGCGTCGATCGAAGAGGTCAACGCCCGCACCGTCCCGAAGAAAAACGCCTGCTGCTCGGCGAGGCGGGAGATGTTGGCGTGAAACACGCCCAGGAACCCGGCGGCGGCGTCGAGGAACTGCGTTTCGGCGCTGCTAATCTGTGGGTCGTCGCCGTCCTTGTTGCCCGCGATCAGGACGGCGATGACGCGCCCGTCATGCGTGACCGGCTCAGCGAGCACGTCGGCGCCGGCGACGGTGGCGAGATCGTCTGCGCCCGGAGAGAGCAGTCGCGTCCAGTCGTCGACGCCGCTGAACCGCTGGAGTATTTCGGAAGAAAGCTGCGCGAACTGGCCGCGCGGGCAGGGGAGTTCGCCGGCGGTAAACAGTCCGTCGTTCAATTCCTGCACCTGCGTGCCTTTGGGATCGAAGCGGATGGCCAGCCACCGGAACGGCAGCACCTGCTGAACTTGGCTGCAGAACACTTTCAACAACTCCGCCGGCTCACTGACGCAATTGAGGAATCGCGCGAGCCTGAACAGCAGGTTGATCTCTTCGTAGGCTTGGAGAAGCTTGTCGCTGAACTGGTCGAGCGTGCGGGCCATGCGGTCGCCCGCGGCGGTGGGGAGTTCGATGTCGGGGACGAGGCTCATGGCGCCTACCTTCGGGTTGCCGCTTACGCGACGGCCGCACTATCTCCCAGGCGCGTCAGCGAGCCCGCGCCCGACGACGGCCCGATCAGTTCTTCCACGCGCGCCATCAGCTCGCGGGCGCTGAACGGCTTGGCCAAAACGAACCGCACGCCCGCTCTTTGCAATTCCTCGGGCCCCAGGCGGTGACCGCGGCCCGTGAGCATCATGACTGGGATATCGGCCGTCCGGGGGTCGTCCCGCAGCCGGGCGCACATCCCCAGGCCGTCGAGCCGGGGCATTTGGTAGTCGGCGATGATCAAGTCCGGCACGTGCTCGCGCGCCAGCCCGAGCGCCTGCTCCCCGTCGTCCGCGGTCAACACCTCGTCGCCGGCCCGGCGCAGGTTGAACGCGAGGATCTGCGTCACGTACATTTCGTCGTCCACGACCAGGATCCGGCGTTTATGCATTGTTACGGCTCAAAAGGGGTTGCCGGGCCACACACGACTCAAGGCGCACGGGCCGCCATGAGTGATATCGGCTGGTTTACGTGCGGAAATGAGCGAAGGGGGGAGGATAACGCCGGGATGAGGAGACGCCCGGAAGGCGATTGCAAAGTGCAAAATGCAAAATGCAAAGTGCAAATTGAAGGAGATAGGCGCTTGGTCCGCTCCCCATCTGAAATCTCAAATTTGAAATCTCAAATCCTCCCCCCGCGTGGCCGCGCCAAAAACAAACCCGCCCGCCCGCAATCAAGCGGAGCGGGCGGGTGGTTGGACGAGAGTGACGGTTCGGGGGCTAGTAGCTGTTGAACAGCTTGCCGCTGGAGTCCGCGCTGCCGGTGCCGGTGGCGGGGGTGTTCGGGGTGATGTTGCCGGCACCGTCGTAGATCCACCCGTTGCTGGCGCCGGCGGTACCCAGGATCGCCGTCGAGCCTTTCACGGCCGCCGGGCCAACGGGAAGCGGCGGGATCGCCCGCATGTACGGGCCGTAGACCACGCCGGTCGCGGTATTTTTCGCGCCCTGCACGGTGCCATCGGAGTTGGTGTATTGAGTGAGCTGGTTGACGACGTTCGTGATGTCCGGGTACACGCCGCCGTGCTCGTTCTGGTACATGTCCATGGCCTGGCGCCACAGCGTCATGTCCCCGGCGAGCGCGCTTTCCGCGGCGCCCGCGCTGCCCTTGCTCATCTTGGGGATTGCGATCGCCGCGATGATGC